>CAYHDD010000341.1:0-4284 GCA_964355195.1 uncultured Rhodoferax sp.
CGGTCAGGTCAGCCGAGCCGCCCAGCAGTTCCGGCAGCGCGCTGGTGAACGCTTCAAGCGCGAGCTGCGAAGCCTTGCGCGAGGCCACGGTTTCGGCCTTCATGTGCGCGGCCACCGCCGTGTCGACGGCGACCTGGTTGAAGTTCTTGGGCAACTCACCCTTCATGCGCCGTACCAGTTCTTTGGCGAGGGCCGGATGGGCTGCCTTGTAGGCGGCAAACGTGTTGTTCCACTGCTTCTCGGCGCTGGCACCGGAAGCCTTGGCGTCCCAGGCGGCGTAGATTTCCTTCGGTATCACAAAGGGCTTGTGCGGCCAGCCCAGCGCGGCGCGCGTCAGCGCAATTTCTTCAGCACCGAGTGGCTCGCCATGCGCCTTGGCGGTGTTGGCGCGGTTCGGGCTGCCTTTGCCAATCGACGTCTTGCAGATGATGAGGGTCGGTTTGTCAGCAGACGCTTTGGCTTGGGCAATGGTCTTGGCGACCAGTGTGGCGTCGTGGCCGTCAATCGGACCCAGCACGTTCCAGCCGCAGGCAACGAAGCGCAGGGCGGTGTTGTCGATGAACCAGGGCACGACCGGGCCGTCAATCGAGATGCCGTTGTCGTCGTACAGGGCGATCAGCTTGCCCAGCTTCCAGGCGCCGGCCAGGGCGGCGGCCTCGTGGCTGATGCCTTCCATCAGGCAACCATCGCCGAGGAAGGCATAGGTGTGGTGGTTGACGACCTCGAAGCCGTCGCGGTTGAACTCCTTGGCAAGCAACTTTTCAGCCAGCGCCAGGCCGACAGCATTGGTGATGCCCTGACCGAGCGGGCCGGTAGTGGTCTCCACGCCCGGTGTTAAACCGGTCTCGGGGTGGCCGGCGGTCTTGCTGTGGAGTTGCCGGAAGTTCTTCAGCTCCTTCAACGCCAGCTTGTAGCCGCTCAGATGCAGCACGGCGTACAAAAGCATCGAGGCGTGACCGTTGGAGAGGACGAAGCGGTCGCGGTCAAACCAGCGCGGGTTGGCCGGGTTGTGCTTGAGCTGCTGACCCCACAAGGCGACGGCCATGTCGGCCATGCCCATGGGCGCACCGGGGTGCCCCGAATTGGCCGCCTGTACCGCGTCCATGGCGAGTGCCCGAATGGCGTTGGCCATGTCAGCTTGCTGGGCTGTGCCCTCGGCTGCTGCGGGTGCTGTATCTGACATCGGTGCCGACTCCGGTGGGTGTGGTGGATAAGGGTAAACACGGTATTTTACCGGGCCAAGGGATCATTGCCAGCGCGCGCCGGGTGCGGCAGCGCAAAGCCGAACCGGTGTCGCCTTGGGCTATGCTTGCGTATTACCCATTCGGCCAGAGGAGTCTTGTCATGAGTCTGTTGTTTTCGCCCCTGCATCTGCCCTCGCCCCAGGGTGGTCTGACCCTGCCCAACCGGATTGTGGTGGCACCGATGTGCACCTACTCGGCGCACGATGGCCTGGTGGGTGATTGGCACCTGGCGCATTGGGCCAATCTGCTCAACAGCGGCGCGGCGCTTATGACAATTGAGGCGACCGCCGTGCTGCCGGAGGGGCGCATTTCGCCAGGGTGCGTCGGGCTGTGGGACGAACGCACCGCCGCCGCTCTGGGTGACACCTTGCAGCGCGCGCGTCGTCTGGCGCCGGCCACTGCGGTCTGCATCCAGTTGGCGCACGCCGGGCGCAAGGCGTCCAGCGCCTTGCCGTGGCATGGCGCTCAGCTGCTGACGCCGGAGCAGGGCGGCTGGGAAACCTTTGCACCCTCGGCGCTACCACATTTGCCGAGTGAGGCGGCGCCGACCGCCTTGACCGTTGCCCGCATGGCAGAAGTACGCGCCGCCTTTGCAGCAGCCGCGCAGCGTGCCCAGCGCATCGGCATCGAGGCCGTGGAACTGCATGCCGCGCACGGCTATTTGCTGCACGAATTCCTGTCGCCATTGGCAAACCGGCGCGAGGATGGGTACGGTGGCAGCTTCGAGAACCGCATTCGCTTCCCGCTGGAGGTCTTCGCCGCTGTGCGCCAGACCTTCCAGGGCGTTCTGGGACTGCGCCTGTCGGCTTCGGACTGGGTGGAGGGTGGCTGGGACGTGGTGCAGAGCGCGGAGTTTGCACTGCGCCTGAAGGCGGCTGGCTGCGACTTCATCCATGTTTCGTCGGGCGGCGTCTCGCCAGCGCAGAAGATCGCCTTGGGGCCAGGCTACCAGGTGCCGTTTGCGCGGCACATCCGCCAGGCCAGCGCCATGGTGACCACGGCGGTCGGTTTGATCACGCAAGCGCAGCAGGCCGAGCTCATTTTGCAAGGCGGCGATGCCGATCTGATCGCCATCGCCCGAACTATTCTGTACCAGCCGCGCTGGCCGTGGCAAGCGGCGGCCGAACTGGGCGGCGAGGTCAAGGCGAACCCGGTTTACTGGCGCAGTCTGCCGCGTGAAGCGCAAAACGTGTTTGGCAAGCTGACCATAGGCGCACGCTAAGCATGGGTGAGACGGGTGTTGCCGCCATGCTGCTGGCCGCCGGCCGGGGTGAGCGCATGCGGCCACTGACCGACACGCTGCCCAAATCTCTGTTGCCTCTGGGCGGCAAGCCCTTGATGCAATGGTCGATGGAAGCCTTGGCGCGCGGTGCCTGTGATCGAATCGTCATCAATACCGCGTGGCTGGGTGAGCAAATTGAAACAGCGTATGGAGCGAGCTTCAGCACCCAGCAAACCTTGCCGATTCAATACTCGCACGAGGGGCGCGATTTTGGCACCGGGCTGGAGACGGCAGGGGGCGTGGCACGTGCCCTGCCGCTGTTGTGTCCGACGCTGCAAGCCGGGCGGCATGAGGGCATCTTCTGGGTGCTGGCGAGTGACGTTTTTGCCCCCGACTATGTGTTCAGCCGACTCGCTGTGCAGAGGTTTGCGCGCAGCGGCATGCTGGCGCACCTCTGGCTGGTGCCCAATCCGGCGCACCATCCGGCGGGTGATTTTGGCTTGAACAGCGACGGTCTGGCACTGCGCGAGGCTTGCGTGCGGCACACCTATTCAGGCTTTGGTCTGTACCGCAGCGCGCTGTTTGCGCCGCCCTGGTGCGACATTCCGGCGGGCAACCCGCAAGGCGCCAAAGCCCCACTGGCAGCGCTGTTGCGTGCCGCCATGGACAATGCGCTTGTCAGCGCCGAGCTTTACCACGGCGCGTGGACCGACGTCGGCACACCTGAGAGACTTGAGCAACTCAATCAACATTTGAAACGGGACCTTTCATGAACGCTTCTCCGCACAACGTGTATGCCCAGCGACGCGCCAGACTGGCGGCTTTGATGGGGGCCAAAGACCTGGCCATCATCCCCAGTGCGCCCGAGCAGCGGCGCAACCGCGATTCCGACTTCTTGTACCGGCACGACAGCTACTTCTACTACCTGACCGGTTTTGCCGAGCCGAACGCCTGGCTGGTTCTGGGGGGCGACGCTCAGAGCACCCTGTTTTGTTTGCCCAAGGATGTGGAGCGCGAAATCTGGGATGGCTACCGCCTCGGGCCGACGGCGGCGCCTGAGCGGCTCGGCGTCGATGCCGCCCATGCGGTGGCCGAACTCGACACCCAATTGCCCGCTTTGATGGATGGGCGCGAGGCGGTCTGGTACCCCTTTGCTACCCACCAGGCACTCGAGACGCGCATTGAAGGCTGGCTTGGCAAATTGCGCGGCCGCGTGCGATACGGTGCGCTGTGCCCCGGCCAGTTGCGCGATCTGTGCGGCTTGGTCGATGACATGCGACTCTTCAAGGATGAGCATGAAATGGCGATCATGCGTCGTGCGTCGCAAATCAGTGCCGGGGCCCACGTGCGCGCCATGCGCCTGTGCGCGCGGATGCTGCGCGACGGCCAGGAAGTGCGCGAATACCACCTGGACGCAGAGTTGTTGCACGAGTTCCGGCGGCATGGTTCCCAATACCCGGCCTATGGCTCGATTGTCGCGGCCGGTGCCAACGCCTGCGTGCTGCACTACCGGGCCGACGCGGGCCAGGTGCGCGACGGTGAACTGGTCTTGATCGACGCTGGTTGCGAACTCGACAGCTATGCATCCGACATCACACGCACTTTTCCGGCCAACGGCAAGTTCAGCGGTCCGCAGCGGGCGCTTTATGAACTGGTGCTTGCTTCGCAGGAGGCGGCGATTGCGGCCACGCGTGTCGGCGCGCGCTTTACCGACCCGCATGAAGCGACCGTCAAGGTGCTGGCGCAGGGCATGCTGGACTTGGGGTTGCTGGATGCGAGCAAGGTCGGCACGGTGCAAGATGTGATCGAGAAGCGTGC
>CAYHDD010000342.1:0-2751 GCA_964355195.1 uncultured Rhodoferax sp.
TGAAGACGGCATGGCTGAAAATGACTGGGACGGCTGGAAGATCCTGACGGACCGTCTGGCCGAGCGGGTGCAGATTGTGGGTGACGACCTGTTCGTCACCAACACCAAGATTTTCAAGGAAGGCATCGAGCGCGGCATCGCCAATTCGATTCTGATCAAGATCAACCAGATCGGCACCCTGACCGAAACCTTTGCTGCCATCGAGATGGCCAAACGCGCCGGTTACACCGCGGTCATCAGCCATCGCTCTGGTGAGACGGAAGACTCGACCATCGCCGACATCGCGGTCGGCACCAACGCCGGCCAGATCAAGACCGGCGCGCTGAGCCGCTCCGACCGCATGGCCAAATACAACCAGTTGCTGCGCATCGAAGAAGACTTGGGCGACGTGGCCAGCTACCCGGGCCGCTCAGCCTTCTACAACCTTCGCTAGAGCAAGGCGGGCGCCGACACCGGCCGGTTGATCATGCGAAAGTACGCTGCTCCTGCGGTCCTGCTGTTACTGCTTGCCATAGTGCAAGGTCAGTTGTGGTTTGGCCGGGGCAGCCTGCCGGCGGTGGTACGCCTGACCGAGCAACTCGACACCCAAACCCAGCAGAACAAGCAGGCGCAACTGGCCAACGACCGGCTGGCGGCCGAGGTGCGCGACTTGAAGGAAGGGCTGGACATGGTCGAGGAAAGAGCCCGCCGCGAATTGGGCATGGTCAAACCCAACGAGATCTACGTACACATTACGAGCAAGGCCAAATAGCGAATCGGCCCGCGCCTAATGCGGCAGTTGTGCATCGACCGGGTGCTACAGACCTTCCCGAAAAACCTGCGCCACGTCAACCGCGTCAAAGCGTTGCTGCGCGCCGCAGAAGTCACAGCCGACCTCGATCTCGCCACGCTCGGCCAGAATGCTCTGAGCCTCTACAGCGCCCAGGCCAAGAATCATCTTTTGGACGCGGGCCCTACTGCAAGTACATGAAAAGTGCGGCACCGGATCGCCCGCCGCCGGCTCAAAACGCACCAGTTGCTCCTGCCAGAACAGGCGTCGCAGCATACTGTCGGCATCCAGCGTCAGCAGTTCCTCGGACTTCAGGCTGGACGCCAGCAGGGCGATGCGCTGGTAGTCTTCGTCGCCCACGCCTGCCTGGTCGGGCCGCAGCGTGGCGCCCAGGTTGCCAGAGCCCTCCGACGGCAGGCGCTGAATCAACAAGCCGGCGGCCACATCGGCGTCGGCCGCCAGCACCAGCGTGGTCTCAAGCTGTTCGCTCTGTCGCATGTAGTGTTCCAGCACCGCGCTCAACCGCTGAAGATTCTGTGAATCAACGGACAGAGGCACAACGCCCTGGTAAGCCTGCTGTCCCGGGAATCTTTGCTTGGGGTCGAGCGTGATGGCGCACTTGCCGCCCTGGCTACGGTTCACCATTGCACTCAGGCTGGCGTCCGCGCCGATGGCGCCCATCACGGTGGCCGTGGCGCGCACGCCGAAGTCGGCTTGCACCTCGGCCACGGCCAGTTTGAGCGGACCGTCACCCATGATCTGCAACAGTAAAGCGCCATTGAACTTGATGTTGGACTGCATCAATGTGGCTGCCACCAGCATTTCACCGAGCAGATTTTGCACCGGCAGCGGGTAAGCCCCGTTAGCGCCTGCGGCATGCCGGTGCAATACCTCGGTCCAGGCATCGGTGAGGCGCACCAGAACTCCGCGCACTGGCATGCCCTCAAACAGGAATTTGTGAATTTCTGACACGTGCAATTTCCCTCAGGCAATCCGGTTCAGACCGACTCGAAAGCGCCGCACCTTGTCTACATAGCCCATGGCACCGCGCCGTCGAGTTCAAAAATTTCCATACTGGTGTCCCATTTCTCCCGCTTACTCTCGTGACCTCAACCGCGCGGATGATGCTGCCCATGCAAGACCTTGAGCCGCTCCAGCGCCACGTGGGTGTAAATCGTGGTGGTCGAAATATCAGCATGCCCGAGCAGCATCTGCACCGATCGCAAATCAGCGCCATGGTTGAGCAGATGGGTTGCAAAAGCATGGCGCAAGGTATGCGGCGACAGGGCAGCTTTGATGCCGGCGCCGAGCGCGTATTTTCGAACGATTTTCCAGAACATGACGCGGCTCATGGCGCTGCCGGCCCTAGCCCCACTCTGGGTCACAAACAAGTCATCGCTCAGTCGCCCGCCCAGCAAGGCCGGGCGCGCCTGCTCCATGTATTGCTTGATCCAGAGGGCGGCCACTTCACCAAAGGGCACCAGCCTTTCTTTGCTGCCTTTACCAAAAACGCGCAGCACGTTCTCGCCCAGGCTCAGGTTGAACACCTTGAGCGTCACCAGCTCGCTGACGCGCAAGCCGCTGGCATACATCAGTTCCAGCATCGTGCGGTCGCGCATGCCCAGGGTGGCGTCGGTGTCGGGCGCCCGCAGCAGAGCCTCGACCTGTGCCTCTGTCAAAGTTTTGGGAACCCGCAGAGCCTGTTTGGCGGCCTGTAGCTTCAGGGTCGGGTCAGCTTCGATCAAGCGTTCGCGCAGCGCCCAGCGAAAGTAGCGCTTGAAGACAGTCAAGCGGCGGTTGGCGGTGGTGGCCTTGCTGCTGCCATGACGCGCCGAAAAATAGGCGGTCAAGTCAGCCTCACTCGTGTCAGTCAAGGTGCATTGGCGCTCCTGCAACCAACGGGCGTACAACGTCAGGTCACGCCGGTAGGCCGCCAGCGTGTTCTTTGACAGGCCCTCTTCGAGCCACAGGGCGTCGATGAA
>CAYHDD010000342.1:2851-4284 GCA_964355195.1 uncultured Rhodoferax sp.
AAACTGCTCGGGCGTATTGCCGATGATGAAAGAGCCGGTCTCCTCGATACGCTTCTTCACGGCCGGATCTTCCAGCGCCTTGCGCACGGCTGCATTGACTTTTTCGACCACCTCTCTCGACAAACCCTTTGGTCCGTAAATGCCGTAGTAGGCCATGCGATTGACCGGCTCCAGACCGATCTCCTTGAAGGTCGGGACATTCGGGAACTGGGACAGCCGCTGCGGCGCCGCCACGACAATGGGAACCAGCCGGTTGGATTGAACAAAGGGCATGGCCGAGGGCATGTTGTCAAAGGTCATGGGCACCTGGCCGGCCACTGTGTCGTTCAGGGCCGGACCCGCGCCGCGGTACGGAATGTGGGTGATGAAAGTGCCGCTCAGATTCTTGTACAACTCCATCTGCAAGTGGCCGATGCCGCCAGTACCGGACGACGAGTAGGAGTATTTGCCGGGGTTCCTTTTCAGTTCGGCCACAAAGCCCTTGTAGTCCTTGGCCGGAAAGCTCGGATGCACGGCGATCACATTGGGCGTGGCGGCAATGTTGATGATGGGCGTGAAATCGGTCAGCGGGTTGTAGGGTGTGCGCGGGTTGATGGCCGGGTTGGCTGCCGTGGTGGACACGGTGGCCATGCCCAAAGAATAGCCATCGGGTGCCGCTTTGGCCGTTTCCGCCGCACCAATGATGCCACCACCGCCCGCCTTGTTCTCCACAATCACAGACTGCCCCAGAGCCTTGCCCATGGCATCCGAAATGGTGCGCGCAATGATGTCGGTCGTCCCGCCCGGCGCAAAAGGCACTTGCAGCTTGATAAGCTTGTTCGGATAGCCCTGCGCCAGAGCGGAGCTGGCGGCAACCAGCAGACTGAGAGCAAACAGTGCTCGACGATGCAACATGACAAAAACTCCTCAAGTTTCAAACCAGAACAAGGCACGATTCGGGGCCAGTACCTCTCGGCGCGCTGGCGTAAGCGGATTATCTTCGACAAGGCCGGTTCGCCGACTTTTGGCTGCTATTCTCGGTGCGTGAATTTCATCCAGTTGCTGTTTCCTGATTTTTCCATGATCCTTTGTGGGTACGTGGTGTGTCGCTTCACGGCGCTCAAGCGCACGGTCTGGGAACAGGTCGAGCTGCTGGTCTATTTCTTCTTTTTCCCGGTGCTGCTGTTTCATTCGATCATCAGGAGTCCGCTCGATCTGCGCGCCGCATCAAGCTTGATTGGCGCTGGATGGGCCATGGGCCTGTCTGCCATCGCCCTCGCCTATTCACTTCCCTCCTGGCCCTGGCTCGGGCGCTACGTGGCGCCGCGGGTCCATGCCGCGAGCGCCCAGGTCGCCTTTCGCTTCAATTCCTTTATCGGATTGGCGTTGGCTGAGCGTCTGGCCGGCGCCCAGGGATTACTGCTGATTTCGGTGCTGATCGGGGTCTGTGTGCC
>CAYHDD010000343.1:0-4280 GCA_964355195.1 uncultured Rhodoferax sp.
GCCCCGTCAGCGCAGCCTGCACAGCCATCTCCGCCGTTTGCTGGTCGCGTATCTCACCGACCATGATGATGTCCGGGTCTTGACGCATCAGGGCGCGCAAGCCCTCCGGGAAACCAAAATCAAGATGCGTCTGCACCTGAGTCTGGTTAAAGCTCGGCTCGATCATTTCAATCGGGTCTTCCACCGTGCTCACGTTGACCTCTTCCGTCGCCACGCGCTTCAAGGTTGAGTAGAGCGTGGTGGTCTTGCCCGAGCCCGTTGGGCCGGTGACCAGAATGATGCCCGACGGCCGCTTCACCAGGGCCTCCCAACGCTGAGCGTCGTGGCCTGAAAAGCCCAGCGCGTCGAGGTCTTTGACAACCGCTTCCGGGTCAAAGATGCGCATCACCATCTTTTCGCCAAAAGCCGTGGGCAGCGTCGAGATCCGCATCTCGACCTCGTCGCCCCCCGGATTGCGCGTCTTGATGCGCCCATCTTGCGGGCGGCGCTTCTCCATCACGTCCATGCGCCCGAGCAGTTTGATGCGCGCCGTCATGGCACTCAGCACGCCAATCGGCATCTGGTAGACCGGGTGCAGCACGCCGTCGATCCGAAAACGGATGACGCCCTGCTCACGCCTGGGTTCCAGATGGATGTCACTGGCGCGCTGGTCAAACGCATACTGCCAGAGCCAGTCCACCACCTGCACCACGCTTTGGTCGTTGGCATCGATCTGCTTGCTGCTCTTGCCCAACTCGACCAGTTGCTCAAAGCTGGCACCCGTGTTGCTGCCGCCAGCCTTGCTGGCCGCCTTGACCGACTTGGCGAGGGCAAAAAACTCGGCCGTGTAGCGCTGAATCTCCAGCGGGCTGGCCAGCACCCGGCGCACACTGCGTCGGGTCTGTCGCTCAAATTCAGCCACCCAGTCCGTGAGAAAGGGCTCCGTGACGGCAACCACCACCTCGGACGGCGTGACCAGCACCGGCAGCACTTTGTGACGCTCGGCGTAGGCCGCGCTCATGCTCTCGGCAATCTTGCTGACATCGACCTTCAAGGGGTCGATGCGCAAATAGTCAAGCCCGATGCGACGCGCCAGCCACTGTGTCAGCGTCTCGACGTCGAGGGCCCTGCCATCGCTGGCGCGGTGCACCGAGACACTCGCCAGGCGCAGCAGGGGGTGCTGCATGCTCTCGGCCTGCGCACAGCTGGCCGTGATGCGCTGCGCCTCAACGGTGTTGATGACCGCGTCGTCCTGCAACCAGTCGACCAGGCTGCGCCAGTCGAGCGGACCACTGGCAGCGACACGCGTGACTGGTTTCGGGCGCGCACTGTTGCTCATGTCAGCATCGGCTTAAAGACGCGCACCCATTTGGTCGCGGGCAGTCCCCACTCGAACTGAATCGATTCAGCGCGGGTCATCATCACATCACGACGTGGCCGCGAAGCGGTGCGCTGCGCCAGCACGACGGTGTTGCCTTCGCGCGTCGGCTTGAAGGCCCACACCGAAGGTGCACCGAACGCGGCCGCGATCTTTTCAACACTGCGGGTGAAGCTCGAAGCGCGGCCAAACAGGTTGACGGTCATGCAGCCCTCCGGCGTCAGGAGGCGACGGCAGTTGGCGTAAAAAGGCAGACTGTCAAGCACCGGTGTGGCCGCTTCGTGGTCGTACAAATCGACCTGGAGCGCATCCACGCTGCCCCACCAACGGCTGTTCTCGATCTCCAGCGCCGCATCGGCCAGGACGACCTGGAGCCGACTGTTCTCGGCCGGCAACTTGAACCAGCCACGGCAGGCCACCAGCACCTGCGGGTTGAGCTCGATGGCAGTGGTCTTCATGCGCAGTTCCTTGTGGCAGAACTTGGTCAGCGAGCCCGCCCCGAGCCCAAGCTGCATGGCCTGGCGCGCGCCCACGCTGCCCGGCTCGACAAACAACAGCCAGGCCATCATGCGCTGGATGTACTCATGGTAGAGCGCGGTGGGTTTGTCGATCAGCATGCTGCCCTGAATCCATTCAGTGCCAAGATGCAGGTGCCGCAGCGGTCCGTCGTCGGAAAAGTTGACTTCGGGCAGTGAGGAGGTGCGCTTTTTCAAGATGAGGCGATTATCACCAAAGCTTCAGCACTCGTTCAGCGCGTCAGTCACTGACCCAACTGGCACAGACGCGATTTCTGGCGTGTTGGCATCAGGCCATTGAACAGTTCGGTCGCGGTGGCGACGCGCTTGCGGGCAGCGGACTCGCCCACCTCCATGGCAATAAGTGCCATCATGTCGCAGCGCAGATACCACAAGGACTGGATGTCGGGTGCGAAAACGATCCGGACATAGACCGGTGTCAGCTTGTGACTTTCGCTGACCTCGATCAGCTCGCGCAGCATCGCCTGACGGATTGCCAGAATGCGATCCTTGTCGCCCGGCTTTGGTCGCGATCTGCGCCATCGGCTCATCAGACTTGACGAGTATTTTGAAAGGCTCCAACTCATTTGCTTGCCTCAGGCCTCGGTTGAAAGTTGCGTGGGAACTCCAATGTCTGTCTACTGCCCCGTTATGGGGTGGTTGCATTCTGATCACGTTGACGCTCTCTCACCATGGCGTTCAAGCACCTATTTGCTAGTAGCTGTGAAGGGCAGTCATGTCGTCGAAACCCGGTAGATCGGAACCAGTCCGTCTAGTACAGGACACGTGGCCGTGGCATTGATGAGGCGACGATCACCAAACCATGAACACGGACTTTGGCGGCTCGACCACCAAAGCGCTGTAAAGTGACGCCTGCGAAATCGATGACACATGAGGAACCCATGAAGGTCCATCCACTGTTCAGAATACGCCTGGCACTTCTGTGGGCGTTGGCGGCTTTGCTGGTCGGCTGCGCCGGCCCGAGTTCCACACCGGGGTCCGCGACACCGGTTCGGTCCAGCACCGCTTTGTCGGGCTTGGAGCAAGCCGACCGCGTGGCGCTGCTGAACCGCCTCACCTGGGGCGCCAACCCCGCCAGCCTGGAGCAGCTCAGACAGCTTGGGACGGCACGCTACCTGGATCAGCAATTGCATCCGACGCCCGCTGCGCTGCCCGAGACGGTGCAGGGGCAGATCAGTGCCATGAGCATCAGCACACGCAGCCTGACGGAGCTGCATCAAGCCACGGAAGGTTTGCGCAAGCAGGCTGGCGCCAAGCTCGGCGATGAAGCCAAGAAGGCGGCTCAACAAGCCTATCAACAGGAGATGAACCGCCTGGCGCGCGAGGCCGCAGCGCGCTCGCTGCTGCGCGCGCTCTATTCGCCCAACCAGCTACAGGAGCAGTTGACCTGGTTCTGGATGAACCACTTCAATGTGCATCAGGGCAAGCACAACCTGCGCGCCATGGTGGGCGACTACGAGGAACAGGCGATCCGCCCACACGCGCTCGGCAGGTTCCGGGACCTGCTGGGGGCCAGCGCGCACCATCCGGCCATGCTGCGCTACCTGGACAACGAGCAAAACGCCGTCAACCGCCTCAACGAAAACTACGCGCGTGAACTGCTGGAATTGCACACGCTGGGCGTCAACGGCGGCTACAGCCAGCGCGACGTGCAGGAACTCGCGCGCGTCCTGACCGGCGTCGGCGTCAACCTGGGTACAGCTGCGCCCAAAGTGCGCCCCGACTTGCAGGCGCAGTACCAGCGCCGCGGCCTGTTCGAGTTCAACCCGAATCGGCACGACTACGGCGACAAGCAGTTGCTCGGTCAGACCGTGCGCGGGCGTGGCCTGGCCGAGCTCGATGAGGTGCTGGACCGGCTCAGCCGCCATCCGGCGACGGCGCGCTTCATCAGCGCCAAGCTGGCCGCCTTCCTGGTTTCGGACACGCCCTCCGAAGCGCTTCTGACCAGCATGTCAAAAACCTTTCTCGACTCCGATGGCAATATTGCAGCGACGCTGCACACGCTGTTTGGCTCGGCGGAGTTCGCGGCTTCGCTCGGCCACAAATTCAAGGATCCGATGCACTTCGTGGTGTCTGCCGTTCGCCTCGCCTACGACGACCAGCCCATCCTGAACGTTACACCGCTGCTGAATTGGCTGAACCGGCTTGGGCAACCGCTCTATGGTCGTCAAACACCGGACGGCTATTCGATGCTCGAAGGCGACTGGTCGAGCCCCGGCCAAATGAATACCCGATTTGAAATCGCCGCACTCATCGCCTCCGGCAATGCGCCGCTCTTCAAGACCGAGGCCGCAGCGGCGCCCGAGCGACCAGCGCTGTTGCGGCAAGCCCGACCCGACTACTTTCAAGCGCTGCAAGAGCGTTTTAGCGCCAGCACACGTCGCGTG
>CAYHDD010000344.1:0-4276 GCA_964355195.1 uncultured Rhodoferax sp.
CGCTACTACACCTACCTGGTGGACGTCTTCGTGCCGGGTGTCGGTGTAGTGCGCAACCGCGTTACCGATCCGTACGCAGTGAGCCTGACGACGGACTCCAAACGCGCTTACATCGCGGATCTGAACAGCCCGATCTTCAAGCCTGCCGGCTGGGACCAGTCGCCGCTGCCGAAACGCGTCAAGGCGGCGACCGATATGGTGATCTATGAGTTGCATGTGCGTGATTTTTCGATCAACGATCCGTCCGTCAGCGCCGCACACCGAGGCAAGTACCTTGCCTTCACGCAGGCGGCTTCGAACGGTATGCAACACCTGCGGGCCCTGTCCCGAGTCGGCTTGACCGATGTGCATCTGCTGCCGGTGTTTGATATCGCCACCATTCCCGAGTCCGGCTGCGTCACACCGAGCGTCACCGAGGGTCACGCGCCAGACAGTGAGAAGCAACAAGCGAGTGTGATGGCGCAGGCCGGCCAGGACTGCTTCAACTGGGGCTACGATCCGTTCCACTTCAACGCGCCCGAAGGCAGCTATGCGAGCGACGCGGCCGATGGTGCCGTTCGCATCAGGGAGCTACGTCAGATGGTGCTGGCTCTGCATCAGGCGGGGCTGCGGGTCGGAATGGACGTGGTCTACAACCATACGTCGGCGTCGGGCCAGCATGAAAAGTCGGTGCTGGACCGCATCGTGCCTGGCTACTACCACCGCCTCAATGACAAGGGCGTGGTGGAGCGCAGCACCTGCTGTGACAACACGGCGACCGAGAACCTGATGATGGGCAAATTGATGACCGACTCGGTGCTGTGGTGGGCCAGGCATTACCGAATCGACTCGTTCCGTTTTGATCTGATGGCGCATCAACCACGCGCCCTGATGCAGACGCTGCAAGAGCGCCTTGATCAGGTGGTCGGACGGCATGTGGACCTGATCGGCGAGGGTTGGAATTTTGGCGAGGTGGCTGACGGCGCGCGCTTTGTGCAGGCCTCACAGTTGTCACTCAACGGCTCTGGCATAGCCACCTTCAGCGACCGGGCGCGCGATGCAGTTCGCGGCGGGCGGGCCGGTGACAGCGGCAGCGCGCTGCTGAAGAACCAGGGCTACATCAATGGGCTGGTCTACGACCGCAACGCCGTGGCCAGCGCCGACCTCGCGCCGTCGGCGCTGCTGGAGGCGGCCGATCTGGTGCGCGTCGGCCTGGCGGGTTCGATCCGTGACTACGTCATGACGAGCCATCAGGACCGGGCACAAAGCTTGCAGCAGTTCGACTATGGCGGGCAAGCCGCCGGCTATGTCAGTGAGCCGGGCGAGGTGGTGAACTATGTCGAGAACCATGACAACCAGACCCTGTTCGACATCAACGCTTACAAGCTGCCTGTCCACACCAGCCGCGAGGATCGCGCACGGGTACAGATGCTGGGTGTGGCGATCAACATGTTCAGTCAGGGAGTAGCCTATTTCCATGCTGGTATCGACACGCTGCGATCCAAGTCGATGGATGGCAACAGCTTTGATTCCGGCGACTGGTTCAACCGCATGGACTGGAGCTACCAGGACAATTACTTTGGCACCGGCTTGCCACCGAAAGCCGACAACGGCGGCAACTACGAACTGATCAAGCCGCTGCTGGCCAATGCGCAAATCAAGCCCACGGCGACCGAGATTGCGTGGGCACGCGACGCCTTTCTGGATTTTTTGAAACTGCGTGACAGCTCGACCTTGTTTCGCTTGCGCACGACGCAGGACATCAAGGCTCGACTCAAGTTTCTCAACACTGGTTCCAGGCAAGAACCAACCGTCCTGGTAGGGCATCTGGACGGTGCCGGCTACCCGGGCGCGGTGTTCAGGGAGTTGCTGTATTTCGTGAATGTGGACAAGACCGCGCATGAACTGCGCCTGCCAAGTCTGGCCGGTAAACCTTGGACATTGCATCCGGTTCACCGTGACCCCGCGGCTGCCGACAAGCGTCCCGTGGCGCAGGCGCGTAGCGACACCGGAAACGGGCAATTTATGATCCCGGCGCGTACCGCTTTGGTCTATGTGCTTGAGTGAAGATCGGTTTCGGCTGATTGCTGCCGACCTGAATACGCAAGCCGATCAGTTGCCCTGAGGCGATGCCGGTGTTGGCTCGGGTGCCGCGACCCGGCGCGCACCGTTGAAGCGGCGATTCCAGTAGGCCAGCGACAGGCTGTCAACCCGCACTTTGGCACCGGGCTTTGGCGAGTGAATGAACTGCCCCTCACCGATATAGATGCCGACGTGGCTGAAGGCGTGGCGCATGGTGTTGAAAAAGACAAGATCACCCGGTTGCAGGTCGGTGCGCTCGATCTTCAGCGTGACGGCGGCCTGCTGTATCGCTTTGCGTGGCAGGATCAGGCCGACGGTTTGTTCAAACATGGCTTTGACAAAGCCGCTGCAGTCGAACCCGCTTTCGACACTGCTGCCGCCGCGCCGGTAAGGCACACCCAGAAAGCCCATTGCATTGCCGACCAGCTCTGAGGTCCGCTCGCTGACGGACTGTGTGACTTGGTCAATTTGCGAAATCAGGCCGTTGTCGGCCAGTAGTTTGTCAAGATCAAGGTGAACGTCCGTTGGCCCGGCGTGGGCACTGGCGGCCAGCACAAGGGCGACAAGAAGGGTGGGAATTTGCTTGGACACGGGCATGGGGCAGTATATCCGCCGTGCCCGTGCCGCTAGACGCTTGGGCGATGGCTGCGGTCTAATACGGCGTCACCAAGAAAACTCTCACCCTCTTTCAGAAAGTTCGTCATGTTGCTCGATGCCGCCCAATCCCAACTCGTTCTGGTGGATTACCAAACTCGCCTGATGGCTGCCATTTTTGAAGCGCCGCTGGTGCTCGCTAACGCGCTGCGGCTGGGGCAACTGGCGCGCTTGATGCAGGTGCCAACCTGGGCCACCGAACAGAATCCGTCCAAACTCGGCGAGAACCCGCCGGAACTCAGGGCGCTGTGCGAACGTACTTTGAGCAAGATGCAGTTCAGCGGGGTCGAAGAGGGCCTGGGTGAGTGGTTGCGGCCGCCGGCCAAACCGTTGGCCGGCAATGCACGCAGTCTGCCCAAGCATTTGCAAAAGCCGCAGGCGCAGGCGGCGGAGCGCAATTCGATTGTGATTGCCGGCTGTGAGGCGCATGTCTGTCTGCTGCAAACGGCGCTCGATTTGATGGAGGACGAGTTCGAAGTCTGGGTTGTGACGGATGCCTGCAGTTCACGCACTGAGCGCAACCGCGACGCCGCCTTTGACCGTCTGGCCAGCGTCGGCGTGGAATTGGTAACGACCGAGATGGTGGCCTTTGAGTGGCTGCGCAGTGCCGAACATCCGGCCTTCAAAGCCGCACAGGCACTCATCAAATAGCTGACTCCACTTCCAAATGATCACCTCTGCAATGCTGACACAGCAAAGGGCTGGCGGAGACTGTTGGCTGATCCGGGCACAGCAGATTTTCCACTGGATCAGGTCGACTTGAGTGCAACCTCTTTGGCTGCTTGCTAAAGTTTTCCTCCTGATGGCCGGTGGAGCTCACATTCTTGACGGCTCGCCAAAGTGGCAAATGTTCTTGCATGAAAACCTTATTCGCTAGTTCCGTAGCACTGCATCTTGACCCATTGTTCGGAGCGTGTGTCTTCAGTCCAGAAAGTTGAGCAAGTGCTTATGCTAAACTTTAGAAACCATCAAAAAACGCCAACAAATGCCAACAAACGCCAATAAATGCCATTAATATAGCGTAAATTGCGGCCGCTATCTAGTCCCTTCGAGGAAATGGCCGGGCACTGGCACTGAGCCCTGTAGTAACCGGAGACAAATGTGGATGCTCTTGAGACAACTGAATTGATTGAGAGCAGCGGTGACAGGCAGAAAAACCGGACGGCCCTGACGATCTCGATTTTGGCCATGATTCTGGCGATTGCAAGTCTGGGTGGCTCCAACGCGGCCAAGGAGGCGACCCAGGAGAACATACTGGCAGCCAACGCGTATGCCTTTTACCAGGCCAAGACGAACCGGCAGAGCGCGCTGAAAATTGCCGCCACCGACCTTGAACTTCAGGTGGCGCGCGAACCTGCCATGGCGGTCGCGGTCAAAGAACTGTTCCAGAAGAAGATCGACGAGTACAAGAAGACCATCGAGCGCTATGAATCGGAGCCTGACACCAGGCAGGGGAAGAAGGAACTGCTTGTTGAAGCGAGGGCGCATGAAACGGCAAGAGACCACGCGCTGCGCCAGGATCCCTGGTTCGACTACGCCGAGGGCATGCTCCAGATTGCCA
>CAYHDD010000345.1:0-4272 GCA_964355195.1 uncultured Rhodoferax sp.
CGAGCGTTGACATCTCCATTGGCAAAGCCACCACAGCGGCCGCTTTCCGCCGACCCAGCAAGGCGCTCGAAGACAGCCTGGCGCCGGGTGGCTCGGCACTGCGCATCCTGGCAGTGCGTGGCGCCACTCCCCTGCAAGGCGGCGTGCCCATCGTGGTGGACGGAAAGATCATTGGCGCCATCGGCGTGTCGGGCGTGCTGGCCTCACAGGACGAACAGGTGGCAATGGCCGGTGCGGCTGTTTTGAGTACAAAGTAGCTCGCCGCGACCATCGCGCTGGCGTTGGGGTGGGTGCCGGAAGGCTGCCGCCTGAGGGCCAATCAGGCGCTGGAGTCCAGCTGGGTCGCTGGCTCCGGTCGCTGCCAAAGGTCCAGTGTGCCAGGCGCTTTTTTTACCCTCACCCGACGGGCGCCCTGGAGCAGGGCGCGGATGATGCGCAGCCGGGCGAGCAATCCGGGGTCGACGGCAAAAAAGACGTCGGCGGCGGCGCGTGCCTCCAGACTCTCGCCTTGAGGCCCAGACCAGGCCGGCGCATGCAGACAACCTACGGGTGTGTTGGCCAGCAGCAACTGCCAGTCGCGACCGAGTGCATACCATTCGGATTGGCTGCGTGGGCGCGCACCGAACCAGCTGCGACGTCCCGCAGCTACGTCCAGCCATTCGCCGTAGTGCCCCAACAGATGACCGGCATCCAGACCAGTGGTGCGTGGGCAGCGCAGTGTCTCCAATCGAATCTCACCAGTGTCTGCGTCGCGTCCGAGCGCGACCAGGCGTTGTCGCCAGCGCGGCGGCAGATTGCGCAAGCGCCGCTGGGCGCCATCCAGCGCCAGCCAGGGCAGCATCAGCAGGCAGATCAGCAGCGCCACGGCGCGGGAGAGCCAGCCCGCACTGGCATTACGTTTTGAGTGCAGGTCCAGCAGCAGGCCGTCTGAAGCCGGTAGAACGGTTCGCACGCCCAGTCGCAAATGCTGCATCGCGCGACCGTTGACGACCGCCTGGCTCAGCTCCAGATCCCGACCGACAAAGGTGTGCGGCAGTATCAGCGTGTTGGTCAGCGTTGCGCCGCTGGAAACCACGACTTCGCTTGTCAGCACGGTACCCGGACCGATCCTGGCACCAGAGGCAACATGGCAACCGGCGCCAATCAGCACAGGTCCGCTCAGGATCGCTCCCTCCTGGATCACGGCGTCAGGGCTGCGAGCACCCCAGGTGGTGCGCAACCAGGTCGCCGGCAATTGGTCCATCCCCCCCTTGCTCAGTGCCCACTGCTGTGCTTTGAGCAAGTCGGCTGCGCTCTCCAGCTTGACATATTCGCCTTCATCCAGCACCAGCAGATGGGCGCAGCGATCACACAAAAAATTGCCAAGGGCGCGCTCGTCGCTGTGCAGCGAGTGATCGTGCAGAAAGCCCGCCCGCGTGCTGGCCCAGCCAGCCCATCGCACGCCTTCTGGCTCCCCGGCGCTGGCCGCCACGTGGTCGCCCTCAATCAACGCCGACAACACCCGGTCAGCGATGGGTCGGTCCGCGTGCCCCACCAGCACGCGCTGATCCTGCGCCAGGCCGATGGTGCGCAGGACGCCATACGGGCTGGCCGGGTCCTTCGCCAGATGCCATTGCAGCTGCACGCCCCAGCGCTCACCCAGGCCCAGCAGGTCCCGCAGGGCCTCGGGTCGGGAACTCACGACCAGATCGATCTGACGAACGCCACAGCGCGCCAGTTGTTCGATGGCACGCTCTGCCAGGCTGCACCAGCCCAAGGGCAGCAAGGCGGCCGGAAAGTCAGCCGGGACGGGCACGTCGGCGGGCACCGTTGCCGTGGCGAACAGCACGCAGCGCAAGCCCCCTAGCTCATCCGGACGCGTCTCTGGCGGCTTGCCGGTCGTGTCGAAATCATCGCGCGCCGCTCGCCGCAGTCCCAGGCATTGCAGCACGATGCGGCCCAGGAATGTGAAATTGCCCAGCAGGTAGCGGCGCCACATGCGGGCCGGTTCCTGCATCAGACGGTAGATCCATTCCAGGCCGCTGTCGCGCATCCACGCCGGGGCACGCTGGATGCGTCCCGAGACGAAGTCAAACAAGCCGCCGACGCCGATGGCCGCTTTGACGCCAAGCTGGTGCAGGTGCCGGTCAATGAACACGTCCTGCATCGGCACGCCCCGAGCTACCAGCACCACATCGGCACGACTGGCTCGGATCTGGGCTGCTACTTCGCCCTCCTGTGCCACTGAAAAGAAACCGTCGCGAACGCCGACAATGCGCAGGCCTGGCCAGCGCTGTCTGACTTTTTCGGCCACTGCCTCAGCGATGCCGGCTTGACCGCCGAGCAGGAAGAGGCTGGCATCGCGCCGCTCGAGCATGGTGCACAGGCGCGGAAACAGGTCGGTGCCGTTGACATTTTGCTTGAGCGGGACTCCCAGCAGATCGCCCGCGATCTTGATGCCGATGCCGTCCGGCAGCACCAGGGCGACACGTCCCAGCAGACGGCGGTAACCACGGTCATGGGCGGCGATGTTGACGCAGGCCGGGTTGACAAAACTCACCTGCTGGGTGCCTTGGCCGTCGAGCATTTGCGATATGCGTGCCACCGCCTGCGACATGTCGATGTTGTCAAAGCATACGTCGCCGACGCAAACGCGCGACGAATCCGCCTGGCGCTGTGCCGGCATCCAGGCCAGTAGCACGGCCCGCAGCAGCAGGCCCACGTCATGCCTCACACCGCGCTCGCGCAGGTACTCCAGATCTGCGTCCTGTTTGGAGCCGAAGTCCACCGCGGTGCGCTGACGGATGTCCCAGATGCAGACCAAACCAGGCCTCAGCAGCGTCAAGGATCGGTGACAACTTTCGCCTGCGCTGGCGCTGATCGCTGTCGGTCCGACCCAGGCCATCTCACCCCTCAGAATGTTGAACATCACCGGCCAGTGGGAGACGCCAATGCGCTCAAGCCAACGTCCGGCCAGGTTGTCTGCAAAGCGCAGGCGCCAGCGTTTGAACATCTGATTCTGGCGCCCCACGGCGTCCCGACTGTCGAGGCGCCCGAGCAGCAGGCCGAGCGCCAACGGCAGGGCGAGGACGGCCAGTGTCAGCAGGCTGAGTGCAATGTCCAGCCGCCGAAGTTGGCGGTCTACGTTTGCATCGAAGTGAGTGGCGCGGGCATCGACTGCCGCTGCGCCGTTGATCAACCAATGGCTCATGTCCTGCCTCCTGTTTAGTAGGCGCCGTGGCCACGCAGCACGGCCGGCAGGGTCTTTGCCAGCAGCATTAGATCGGCGCTGATGGATCGGCCCTGGATGTAGTCGATGTCCATGCGCACCTGTTGCGGGAATGGAACCTCCGAGCGTCCGCTGACCTGCCATATGCAGGTCAGCCCGGGCAGGACCGATAGCCGCTGACGCTCAGCCATCGTGTAGCGGCTGACCTCGCTGGGCAGCGGTGGGCGTGGGCCGACGAGGCTCATGTCGCCGCGCAGGACACACCACAGTTGTGGCAATTCGTCGATGCTGCTGCGGCGTATCCAGCGACCGATCGGGGTAACGCGCGGGTCGCGCTTGAGCTTGAACGTAACTCCGTCACCGCCATGCTGGTTATGGGCCAGGAGCGCGCTACGCACTGCCTCGGCATTGACGCACATCGAGCGGAACTTTGGGAATCTGAAGCTGCGTCCGTGCAAGCCTACGCGCTGTTGCCAATGCAGCACTGGACCGCGATCATGCAGCTTGATGGCAAGTGCGACGAGCGCGAGAAGCGGTGCCAGCAGCAGCACGGCTGGCAACACAACAGCCAGGTCGAGCAGGCGCTTGATCAACGGGTAGCTGCGCGTCGTCCACCACCAGAGCAGCTTGTGACGTCGCGCACGAAGGCGGTTGAGGAGAGGGGTACTGAGTTTGGGCAGTTGACTTTTGGACATGAGATGCTCCGTTGGCTTGATGGGGACGATTACAGTTCGGGCAGCGTTTGAAGTTGTGACGACTTTGTGAACCACTTGTTAAACTGCCGCGCAATGCCTACAGGTTCAGACCCTTCGTTCCAATTCATGCAAGCCGCGGCCGTGTCTGCGCCCGTTTTGCGAGTGCTTGTCGCGGATGACATTGAGGCCTCGCGCGACGCGCTGTGCGCCATGGTGCGCGAATTGGGCCATGTGGTCTGCGGCGTTGGCAGCGGTGTTGCCGCCCTCGAACAGATTGAGCGCACTGCGCCGGATCTGGTCCTGCTCGACCTGCTGATGCCCGATATGGATGGTTTTGAGGTGACGCAAAAGGTGCGCGCGACGGTCACC
>CAYHDD010000346.1:0-4270 GCA_964355195.1 uncultured Rhodoferax sp.
AGCCTTGCAGGAGGCTTGGCCGCCGCCCGGGAGCTTTTTGGGCCCGCCTTCCAGCCGAGCGAGAGCTTGAAGGCGATGGTCTACTTTGACGATGGTGACCTGAAGACGCTCAGTAGAGATGACAGGGTCACCCTTGTCAATGCAGTCAGTGCCGTGCGCGAACTTCCGACAGTCAAGGTTCTTTCAAGCAAGCTGGCGGCAAAGGTGAATTTGCTCTAGATCAAGGTCTGCCCATTATCCCGAGAATTCGTTCGACATCACACATGGCCAACGACGGTGGCGGCGCGATCTACGAAGCACGGGCAACCGCGCTGACCAAGACCGAGCGCTGCCTGGATTGCCACGCTGCTGGCAAGGCCTCGCCCATCAAGACCAAGCATAAGCAGTAAACGTCTGAGCAAAGCTTGGCCCGCAACGGGCCAAGTCTATGACTTCGAACCCCGCCAGTGGCAACGCTGGCGGGGTTTTATATTTGAATGCAAAAGGCATCCATCGCGTGCTAGTATTTCGTCGTGAAACTCTACGCTTGGAGTCCGGAAAAAAACCTCGTTCTCAGCCAAGAACGTGGAATATGTTTCGAGGATGTTGTGTTCCAACTCCAGAATGGCGATGAACTCGATATCCTTGATCATCCCAACCAAGAACGCGCTCCAGGGCAAAGGATTTCTGTGGTACGGGTCGATGACTATGTCTATTTGGTGCCTTTTGTCGAATCGGATTCCGGGATTTTTTTGAAAACCATCATCCCAAGCCGGAAGGCATCAAAGCGCTACACAGGTGGACCCAATGAAAAAACTTGATGCAGAAGAAAGTGAAGTGTTTGAGGCGTTCGAGTCGGGCACACTTAAGTCAGTGACCAACTTGAAACGCGAGCTCAAATTGCACCAGGCGTATGCAGCGCAGACTTTTTTGAAGGACAGCCGCATCAACATAAGAATTTCATCTAAAGATTTGCGATCTTTACAAAAACGTGCTCTGAGCGAGGGGCTCCCATATCAGACTCTGATAGCCAGCCTATTGCACAAGTATGAAGAAGGCCGTCTTACGGAACGAGGCTGAACCAGTTTGGCTTTCCGTCAAGTTTGCTCTAGATCAAGGTCTTC
The DNA here is from genome assembly GCA_964355195.1 of uncultured Rhodoferax sp. Taxonomy (GTDB): domain Bacteria; phylum Pseudomonadota; class Gammaproteobacteria; order Burkholderiales; family Burkholderiaceae_C; genus Rhodoferax. The sequence continues at coordinate 1,104 of CAYHDD010000346.1, forward strand.
TCAGTTCGGAACTCTGGTAGACAGCCTCTGCCGCGCTGCTAAGATGCGACCCCAGGTCTGTGTGTTCGCTCATGTTGGAGGAGCGGCACGCAGAGCTAAGACGTGGCGCACAAGCACCCACCCACTTATTTATGAGGATGACACACATGAAGACCCTTTCCGCCCTGTTCGTGGCCGCTGGCCTGATGACCACCTCGTTTGCTTACGCCGCCGTTGACGCGGACGCGGCGCAAGCCCTGCTCAAAAGGAGTGACTGCGGCAAGTGCCATGCGCTGGACAAGAAGAAGGACGGCCCGGCTTACAAGGAAGTCGCCAAGAAGTACAAGGGCAAGGCCGACGCTGAAGACAAGATGATCAAGCACGTGACCTTGAAGCCCATGATTGAAGTGGACGGCAAGAAGGAAGAACACAAGGCGGTCAAGAGCACCGACGCAGCCGAAATCAAGAACCTGGTTCAGTGGATTTTGGCTCAGTAACCGTAGTCAGCCCCACACGCATCGCAGCACCCAGTTGAAGCTGACTGGCATGCCGGTGCGTGTTTCCATTTGAGGAGCGGCAAATGCCTAAGAGAGTAATCGCCAAGGTGCGACGGATGGTCACTGGCAACTCGGCCATGAAGGTCTTGCTTGCAGGGTTTGCCGCTGGCGTGACTGGCTTGAGCCTGTTCGGTACCAGCATGATCTACACCGGCACCGAGCAGTTTTGCGCCAACAACTGCCACGAGATGGCGAACAACACCACGCGCGAATTTCGCGACACGATTCACGACAAAAACCGCACCGGTGTGCGCGCCACCTGCGCCGACTGCCATGTGCCGCACGCGCCGGTGCCGCTTTATATTGCCAAGATGGGTGCACTGAATGACTTGTGGAGCCACCACGTTACGCACTCGGTGGACACTCCCGAAAAGTTCGACGCCCAACGCCCCATGATGGCCACCCGCGTCTGGACTTACATGAAGGGCAATGACTCACGCGAGTGCCGCTATTGCCACGATGAATCGAAGATGGACCCCGAAAAACAGTCCGAAATGGCCAAGGCACGCCACATCAGGGCCAAGAAGGAAAAGATGACCTGCATTGACTGCCACTACGGCATTGCACACAAGGTTCCAGAAGGACCCGGACCGCAGGAAATTGAGGTTGACAAGGCCTTCATCTCCCGAGGCTCCATTTTTTAGAACAGCATTGTTGTGACGAATATCCGCGCGCCCATCGTCAGACGCGCATGCTAGGAGTAGGTTCAGATGTTGAAAATTGTTAAGAAGATCAGATCCTGGGGCTCACGCCCAGGGTCACTAAGCATATTGATCGTAGGTCTGGTACTGGGGATTGTGTTCTTCAGCTCAGCAGGCGGCTTCATGGTCTATGCCAACTCCGAGAGGTTCTGCGCCACTTCCTGCCATGAGATGAGCTATCTGGCCGCCGAGCACAAGGACACGGCTCATGACAAGAACCGTACCGGCGTGCGTGCCACCTGTAACGACTGCCATGTGCCGCACGGCTACATCACCAACTACCTGGCCAAACTGAACCTGTTCAACGACTATTGGGGCCACTTTGTCACGCGCTCGATCGACAGCAAGGAAAAGTTCGAGGCCAAGCGCTACGAGCTGGCGGCCAAGGTCTGGGTCTACATGAAGCAAAACGACTCACGTGAATGCCGCCACTGCCACACCACGTCCAAGATGGATCCCGAGAAGCAGACCGACAAAGCCAAGGCCAAGCACGAAAAGCTGCGTACCGAGGGTCTGACCTGCATCGATTGTCACTTTGGCCTTGCGCACACCGAGCCCACGGGTCCGGGACCGCAGGAATTGTTCGGAAAAGCTCCAAAGAAATAGCGCCAGACCGGCTGATCGGATCGAAAGGAATTCACCATGATGATCGAATGCACTGAATGCAAGGCCCAGGTCAGCGACTCGGCCGCCAGTTGTCCGCACTGCGGCGCCTTGCCGCTTGACTCCGAGCGCTCCCTCTCGGTCACGGTTACCGACCTGGACATGCGATTCATGACCATCTTCTGGTTCTTGATCAAAGCCTCGGTCGCCGCGATTCCCGCCTACGTTGTACTCTATACAGCGGCAACCGTCATTGGCGGCATACTGACGCCGCTGCTAAGCCGCTAGCATCAGCTTGGCCCGCGCTCTTGAGCGTACGCCTGGTTCGAGGCCAACTCCGCTTCGCCGGTCTCCCGCTTCAGGCTTTGAGTGCCCAGTGCGGGCCTCGGCATGGCGTCATTCGTGTCGCGCTGACAGTTTGATCTAAGTCATAGCGCGATCACTCTCTGTCGGCCAACGGACCCTGGAAGTTACACTCGCTTAACTTTTTTCTGGAGGTCTCTTTGATGCGACTCAAGCGCCCGGTCCTGTGGGCCACTCTCGTTCTTCTTGCGAGCGCCTTGCTGGCCCTTCCCGCCAGTGCTGCCCCAACCGCCCCACCCGCAACCCCGCCATCACTGGACAACGCCAGTTGCCTGAGCTGCCATGACGGCAAGAAAGGCAAGCTGGAGGTTCCCGGCAGCGACGGCAAAGCGCGCGAGCTGCGCAGCGTGGCCAGTGATAAATTTGGCCAGGGTGTACATGCCAACATGCAGTGCGTGGCCTGCCATGCCGACATCAAGGACAACGCCGACAAGGACAATGCCCATGCCAAAGACCCGGCGCAGGCCCTGAAGAAGGTTGATTGCGCGGGTTGCCACCTGGAGTTGTGGGAACAGACCGAGAAAATTGGCAAGGGCAAAGAGCGCCCAAGGCTGGGCGCGGTCGCCAAGGCCATCGAGGCCTACAAGAAGTCTTTCCATGCCCGCCCCAATGCAGATGACAAGACCAAGCCTAACGCCTCGTGCGACAACTGCCACGACACGCACAGTTTCAATGTGCCACCGAAAGGCACGCCGCAACACAACCAGTGGCGCCTGAACATCCCAAGCGTCTGTGGCAGCGCCTGCCACACTGAGCAGTTGGAAGCCTATATGGGTTCGGTGCATGGCAAGGAAATCAGCAAGAAGTTGCTGGCCAACGCAGCAGTGTGCTCCGATTGCCATACCGCCCACGCCATCAGCAACACTTCGGGCGAAGCCTTCAAACTGACGGTGTCAAGCAATTGCGGCAACTGCCATGTCGAAATGCTCGACACCTACAAAGACACCTTCCACGGCCAGATCAG
>CAYHDD010000347.1:0-4265 GCA_964355195.1 uncultured Rhodoferax sp.
GCTCTGGCTGGAGGTCTCGGCGGCTTCCAGTGCGGCAACCTGACCCTGGCCGGACAAGACGCCAAAGAAGGCGGTGCGCGTGCCCTGCGCGACGGCGCGTTTGGCGCCTTCAAGATCATTGCGCGCCTTGTCTTCGAGCGCCAGCGTTTCCTTGATGCGGTTTTGTGTCGCAAAGCCTGCAAACAGGGGCAGATTGAAGCTCAGGCCGATGGAGGCGGCGTTGACGCGTGAACCCACACCGCCTGCACTGCTGCCATCCAGGTTGTTGATCACGCTGTAGCTGGCGCTCAGGTCCAGCGTGGGCTTGTGACCAGCCTGCGCCTTTTGGGTCTCGAGTTGGGCCACATCAAGGCCGATCTGACTTTGGCGGATCGAGGGGTGATTAGCTTCAGATTGCCGCACCCAGGGGTTGACGTCGTTGGGTGTCAGTGTCGGCAGACTGAGCGGCAGTGCCAGCGCCTTCGGCTGTGCGTTGCTGGCGCCAACCAACTGGTCGAGGGCAATCTTCTTTACGCGCAAATCATTGTCGGCAGCGATTTCCTGGGCAATCACCAGGTCGTAGCGCGCCTGCGCTTCGCGCGTGTCGGTGATGGTCGAGGTGCCGACTTCAAAGTTGCGTTTGGCCGAGGCCAGTTGTTCAGCCACTGCGGTTTTTTGGGCTTTGACAAAGGTCAGGCTGTCTTGTGACGCCAGAACGTCGAAGTAGCCCTGACTGACGCGCACAATCAGATCCTGGTCGGCGCTCAGCAACTGGGCTTCGGCCAGATCGATCTGCTTGAGTCCCTGTTTGTAGCCGACCCAGTTGGCAGGGCGGTAGAGCGGTTGCGAGGCGCTCACTGTGGCGCTTTGCGTGCCAAAAGAACGGTCGCTGCTGGGGCCGACGTCGGGCGATACTTCCTGCGACGAGCGCGACATGCCGAGCGCCAGGTTGGCGGTTGGCAGCACCGCCGACTTGGCTTGCTCGGCCTTGGCCAGGCTTGCGTCGAACTGCGATTTGGCCGACTGGTAGGATGCGTCGAAGCTGCGCGCTGCTTTGTACAGTTCAACCAGACTTTGCGCCTGCACAGGCAGGCTCAGCGCGGCACTGACAGCAGTAACAAGAGGTAGCAGGCATATGGTTTTCATGAGGACCTTGAAGAAGAAGTTCAGAACCTGAAAGGTGAAGGGGCCGGAAAATTCAGCAGCGCGGGGGCGTTGCCATCCCAGGGGGTTCGAGTCTGGAATTCGGTTTCGCTTCGGCGCGTGATAAAGGTCGCGCTCTGCACCGCTTCCTGACTGACGATGGCCAGCAGGCGGCCACCGACCTTGAGCTGGGCCAGCAGCGACGGCGGCACTTCGGCGACGCAGCCGCCGAGAAGGATGACATCGAACGGCGCTTCGGCCGGGCGTGCGTTTGCGCCATCAAGCTCGCGCACCTCGGCGTTGTGCACACCGGCCCTTTGCAAGTTGCTGCGCGCCTTGGCAGCCAGTTCGGGATTGATTTCGAGTGAGATGACGCGCTGCGCCTGGTGTGCCAGCAGCGCCGTCACGTAGCCCGAGCCGGTACCGATTTCCAGCACTTTCTCATGCCGTTGGACTGCGGCGTCCTGCAGCAGACGCGCCTCGATCTTGGGTGTCAGCATGAACTGGCCATGGCCGAGCGGAATCTCGATGTCCGCAAAGGCCAGCGCTTTGTGCGCGAGCGGAACAAAATCTTCGCGCTTGACCACCGACAGCAGGTGAAGAACCTGATGGTTCAGCACATTCCAGGGCCGGATCTGCTGTTCGATCATGTTGAAACGGGCTTGCTCGACATTCATTTTTGTGTACTCCGGGGGGTATATTAACAGATTCTGTAAAATTTTACCCGCTGTGGGCCGGACCAGCGCCCCAGCGGCGGCGTAACCATTGCGCCAAGTCATCCATGTAGCAGTACACCACCGGCACCACCACCAGCGTCAGCAGCGATGATGTGATCACGCCACCGATGACGGCCTGCCCCATCGGGGCTCTTTGTTCGGAGCCCTCGGTGACCGCCAGCGCCAGCGGCAGCATGCCGAAGATCATGGCCAGGGTCGTCATCAAAATTGGGCGCAGGCGCACTTTGGCGGCCATCAACAAGGCAGCCGAGCGTTCCATACCGTCCGCGCGTGCGCGAATCGCAAAGTCCACCAGCAAAATGGCGTTCTTCGTTACCAGGCCCATCAGCATGACGATGCCGATGATTGAAAACAGCGACAGCGTGGAGCCAAACGACATCAGCGCCAGCACGACACCGATGAGCGTCAGTGGCAACGCCATCATCAGCGCCAGTGGCTGAAAGAAGCTCTTGAACTGACTCGCCAGGATCATGTAGATAAAGATGACGGCCAGCGCCAGGGCTGAGATGGCGTAGGTGAACGACTCGTTCATGTTTTTCGTCGATCCGCCAAACTGGTAGCGGTAGCCGGGTGGGAAGCTGATGCTGTCAAGCGCAGCTTTGATGTCGTCTGAAATCTCGCCCGCCGAACGCCGGTAGGCATTGGCGTTGATGGCCACCTCGCGCGTCAGATCGCGCCGGTTGATCTGGTTTGGACCGGTTGAGTCCTTCACCGTCGCCACCTGATTCAAGCGCACGATGCGGCTGCTGCCGTCGGCGTTGCTGCCGAGCGCAAATGGCAGGTGTTGCAGGTCGTCCGGGCTGTTGCGTGCATCGGGCGCGAGGCGCACGTTGACGTCATAGGTCTGGTCATCCGGCGCGCGCCAGTTGCCCACCGTCTGCCCCGCGACTTGGGTGCGCAGGGCACTTCCAATTTGCGCCACGCTGAGCCCCAAATCTGAGGCGGCATCGCGTTTGACGCTGACGTCCAGCGTCGGCTTGTTGGGTTTGATGCTGGAGTCAAGATCCACCAGGCCGGGGATAGCGCGGATCTTTTGCATCACCAGGCCGGCAGTGCGTTCGAGCTCTGCCAGGTCCTGGCCTTGCAGCGAAAACTCGATCTGCTTTTGTCCGCCCACAGGGTCGACCAAGCCGACGTGCGTGACGGTGATGCCTCCTACCTGCTTGAGCCGCTCGCGCAGTGCGGCAGACATTTCCTGCACGTTGCGCTGGCGGTTCTCGCGGTCAACCAGGCGCACGTAGATGCTGACGTAGCTCTTGCCAATGGCGGCTCCGGTGCCGGTGTTGATCGTCGCGAGCGAGTAGTTGACCTCCGGGTAGCCGCGCAAAATAGCTTCCACCTGCTTCGCCTTGGCCTCGGTGACTTCAATTGAAGAGCCCATCGGTGTGTAGAAATAGATCGTGGTTTCAGAAAAGTCGGCGGCCGGCACGAACTCTGTGCCCAGCAGGGGCACCATGGCAACGCTGCTGACAAAAATGACCAGTGCCAGCAGGAGGGTCTTGATCTTGTGCACCAATGCCCAGCCCAGGATGCTCTGGTAGAGATTGATCAACAGGTCCGTCGCGTGGTCAAACCAGCCGGTGACGCGGCCCAAGGTCTTGTCGTACAAGGTGATGCGGGCGCCGTGTTGGCCATGGGCATCGATGGAGGGGTCGTGCCAGACGCTCGAAAGCATGGGATCAAGCGTGAAGCTGACGAACATCGAGATCAGCACCGCGGCCACGATGGTGATGCCAAACTCGTGGAAGAACTTGCCAATGATGCCACCCATGAAGCCGATTGGCAGAAAGACGGCGACGATGGACAGCGTGGTGGCGAGCACCGCCAAGCCAATTTCCTGCGTGCCATCGAGCGACGCCTGGTAGGGTGTCTTGCCCATCTGGACGTGGCGCACGATGTTCTCGCGCACCACGATGGCGTCGTCAATCAGCAGCCCGACACACAGGCTCAGCGCCATCAGCGTCACCATGTTGATGGTGAAGCCAAACAGGTTCATGAACAAGAAGGTGCCGATCAGCGCAATTGGCAGGGTCAGGCCGGTGATGACCGTGGAGCGCCATGAATTGAGGAAAAGGAAGACGATCAGGATCGTCAGCAGCGCACCTTCGAACAGCGTCTCACGCACATTTTTCACCGCCACCCGGATTTGCCGAGAACCGTCAAAAATCGGCTCCAGACGCACGCCCGGCGGCAGTTCGGACTTCATGTCGGCGAGCGTCTTGTTCAGGCCATCGATGACGCCAATGGTGTTTTCGTCCTGCGACTTCTGCACGCTGAGCAAGAGCGTGCGCTGGCCGTTGTAGAGCGCCAGTGTGTCGGTTTCTTGCGCGCCGTCTACCACGCTGGCGATCTGCTCGACGCGCACTGGGACGCTGTAGGGGCCGGCTGCCGCGTCGGCGACGCTGT
>CAYHDD010000348.1:0-4071 GCA_964355195.1 uncultured Rhodoferax sp.
GCCGCGTCAATCAGACCAGCCAACACGAACATCTTGGTTTGCAGTTCACCCATCAACTCCGGCTGACGCGCAGCAGCTTCAAGGTATTTGCTACCCATGATGCCGATACCGATACAGGCGCCCAGCGCGCCCAAACCAATGATCAGGCCAGCAGCCAGAGCAGCAAAACTAATAACTTCCATGATTGACTCCTAAATGAACTAAAAAAAAGCGAAACCAGAAATGAACGCGCCAGGTCAATGGGCGTCGTGCGCTTGCCCGATGTAGACCAAGGTCAACATCATGAACACGAAAGCCTGCAAGAGAATGATGATGATGTGAAACACCGCCCACGCCCAGCCAGCCACCACATGCAGCAACAAGAACATGAGACTGCCGCCCGGATCAGACAGCGCCATTGAGCCACCCAACAGCGCGATCAGCATGAACACGAGTTCACCCGCATACATATTGCCAAACAACCGCATGCCGTGCGAAACCGTCTTGGCGGTGAAAGAAACCAGCTGCTCAGCGACGTTGATCACGCCCAAAATCACCGCAAACACGGGATTCTTGCTGGTGCCAAAGGGCGCCGAAACCAGCTCGTGCGCCCAGCCGCCAATTCCTTTGATCTTGATGTTGTAGACCAGGCAAATGAACAGCACTGACACCGACAGGCCCATCGTGATCGAGAGGTCGGCGGTGGGTACGACACGCAGGTAGGCGTGGTGTGGGTCGTGACCGGCAGCGCCATAAATCCAGCCCCAGACCACGGGCAGGAAGTCCAGCGGCAACAAGTCCATGGCGTTGAGCAGGAAGATCCAGACAAACACTGTGAGCGCCAAGGGCGCCACCAACTTGCGGCTATTGGCGTTATGGACGATGGACTTGGCCTGACCATCCACCATTTCGATCATGATTTCAACCGCCGCCTGGAATCGACCGGGAACACCCGAGGTCACGTGGCGAGCCGCTTTCCAGAGGAAGAAACACCCCACGACGCCCAGCAAGATCGAGAAGAACAGGGAATCAATATTGAAGACCGAGAAATTGACGATACCGGCATCAAAGTCGGCAGGTACATTTCTCCAATGCGTCAGATGGTGATTGATATATTCACCGGCTGTCTGGACGTTTGCTTCTGCGGACATTGTTAATTCTTCAATCAGTTTTTAGATTTTGGGCGCATCAGCAGCGCCAACCAATACACCTTCAGGGTCACGATCAAGCCAATCAGCATTGCCAACCAGTCCAGACCTGCAACCAACTGCGGAGCCGCAAACAGCATGCCGACACTGACGGCAATCTTGATCGCTTCCCAGACAAAAAACCCAAACCCGGCTGTGGCTGCGTTGATCGATGAGAACTGACTCATCAGGCCTCGTGCAAACAACACAGCGGGAATCAGCACCGCCAACCCACCATAACCCGCCGACCAAGCCGCGCCAGATCTACCCGTCAAAGCCCAGGCCAACAAGGCCACCAGCACGACGACCACCGCCTGCAAGCCTATCACTCGCCAGGGCGAAAGTGGCGGCTGCCGCTTTCGCAGCGCCAGTGCCTCTTCTGCACTCAGCCGCTTGTACGCCAGCTCTTCCTCTGCATCAAATCCGGGAACTGGCGTGATTATCGACATGGCAAATTACACGCAGGTTACACGCGACAACTGCCGCAAAGCCTTGCATTATACCGAGCCACTGCTCGCTCTTGCCGCCTGTTCTATTGACCAACATCAACTTCAATCGAACTGAGCCAGACACCAGCCAGTCGGCATAATTCAGCCATGAACACACTGCCCCCCCTGCCGTGCTACCTCAACGGCGAATTCACCAAGCTCTCCGACGCCAAAGTCAGCGTTATGGATCGCGGCTTCATCTTTGGCGACGGCGTCTACGAGGTGGCCCCTGTGTATCGTGGTCAGCCATTTCGCTTTGAACAGCACATGGCACGGCTGGACCGCAGTCTGACCGAGCTGCGCATCAAGAATCCATTGACACCCATTCAATGGGCGGAAATTGTCCAAAAACTGATCCAAAGTTACGCAGCCCTGTCGGGAACCAAGCCTCAGGACAGCGACCAGTTAATCTACATCCAGATCAGCCGGGGGGTCGCCCTGCGTGACCACGCCATGCCCGACAACATCACGCCAACCGTCTTCATCATGAGCAACGGAATGAAGCCCGCCAGCGACGAGCAGCGCAGCCAGGGCGTGGTCTGCGTTACGGCAGATGATTTCCGGTGGGCCAAAGCGCATATCAAGAGCACCAGTCTGCTTGGCGCGGTGTTTGCGCGGCAAATCAGTGTCGACGCCGATGCGGCGGAAACGGTGATGTTTCGCAATGGCTACCTCAGCGAAGCCGCCGCCTGCAATGTCTGGCTGGTCAAGGACGGCAAGGTGCTGGGTACACCCAAAGACAACCTGGTTCTGGAGGGTATCCGGTACGGCCTGATCGAGGAGATTTGTCGCGACACCGGGATTGGCTTCGAATTGCGCCGCGTCAGCCGCGACGAGGTCTTGCAGGCTGACGAGTTGCTTTTGTCTTCGGCCACCAAAGAGGTGTTGCCGGTCACCCGTTTGGATGGTCGCCCCGTCGGCAACGGTCAACCCGGCCCGGTGTACGCCAGGCTTTACGCTGGCTACCAGCAGGCCAAAGCACGGGCTCTTGCGGGCGCAAACTTGTGACAACCCCTGCCGAATCACTGATCGAGTACCCGTCACTGTTCCCGATCAAGGTGATGGGGCTGCGGGTCGACGGACTGGTTCATGCCGTCACCCACATCGCGCGCCAGTTCGATGCCGGTTTCGACGCCAGCACGGTCGAATTGCGCGAAAGCAAGGGCGGCAAGTACCTGGGCGTGACCATTATCATCACCGCCACCAGCCGCGAACAACTCGACGAGCTGTACCGTACGCTCTCGACGCATCCGATGGTCAAGCTGGTGCTGTAGGGCAAGCTTCCATGCTCCTGCGGCAACTTGGCCTGGTGGACTACCAGCCCACCTACGAAGCAATGCAGGCCTTCACGGCTGAACGCACGCCTGAGACGCCTGACCAACTGTGGCTGTGCGAGCACCCACCGGTGTACACGCTGGGTCTGGCCAGCAAGGCCGAGCACCTGCTGAACACGGCGCAAGTCCCGATCATTCAAACCAATCGTGGCGGTCAGGTCACCTTTCACGGACCGGGTCAGGTCGTGGCCTATCCACTGCTCGACCTGAAACGCGCCGGCTACTTCATCAAGGAGTACGTTTACCGGATCGAAGAGGCGGTGCTGCGAACGCTGCTGCACTTTGGCGTGACCGGGCACAGGGTGGCGGGTGCTCCGGGGATCTATGTGCGGCTGGACGACCCAACCGGACACGCCTTACTGCGGCAGCGTCCCAAGAAGTTGGGGTCGGATCCAAGCATGCAGCGCGCCGGCTCAGACCCCAATTTCGTGCCTGCAAACCACCATGCCAGTCCAAACTTCACTGGTCTCGGCAAGATCGCCGCGCTGGGCATCAAGGTCAGCCGCAACTGCACCTACCACGGTGTGGCACTCAACGTCGCCATGGATCTGGAGCCCTTTTCGCGCATCAACCCGTGCGGCTATGCCGGCTTGCAAACGGTGGACCTTTCTACAATCGGTGTTTGCGTCGAATGGGATGAAGCGGCCAGCGTGCTGGGCTGCAAGCTGAGCAGTTGCCTGGCCCCCTGACGCCCACCCTCAACGCGTCTGACCATGAGCCAAGCTTACGATCCCACAGTCAAACAAAAGGCCGCCGCCAAGCTGTCGCGCATCCCGGTCAAAGTGCAGCCCGGTGAGGTGCTCAAGAAGCCCGACTGGATTCGCGTGCGGGCCGGCTCGCCCAGCACCCGTTTCTATGAAATCAAGAAGGTGCTGCGCTCCAACAAGCTGGTCACGGTGTGCGAAGAGGCATCCTGCCCGAACATCGGTGAATGCTTTGGCAAAGGCACTGCCACCTTCATGATTCTCGGCAATGTCTGTACGCGCCGTTGTCCGTTCTGCGACGTGGCGCACGGCAAGCCGCAGCCGCCCGATGTGAACGAGCCGGAAAACCTGGCGCGCTCCATCGGTTTGCTCAAACTTA
>CAYHDD010000348.1:4081-4246 GCA_964355195.1 uncultured Rhodoferax sp.
CGTCGGCCATGGTCGCCCTGACCCACTGGACGCCAGCGAACCCGAGAACCTGGCCCGCACCATCGCCCAGCTCCGCCTGCGCTACGTCGTCATCACGAGCGTGGATCGCGATGATTTGCGCGATGGCGGCAGTCAGCACTTTGTCGACTGCATCCGCAAGACGCG
>CAYHDD010000349.1:0-2982 GCA_964355195.1 uncultured Rhodoferax sp.
GTGCTGGCTCTCCCGTATCCGCTTTGGTCGCTGCCTCGGCGATGCGCTACGCGCGGACACATCCGGAGCGACGCGAGCATCTGCACACCATCAGTCAGCGCCTGAAGGACGGCCTGCGCGGGCTCGGACTTGAAATCGTCGAAACACCCGCGCCCATCACCGCGTTCACAGTGGGTCGAAATGCCAACATGGTGGCGCTACAGCGGTCGTTGTTCGACGAGGGTATGCACGTCGCCCTTTCCAGCTACATCGGATCGGGGCCCGAAGGCATGCTTCGCTGCGCCACCTTCGCCGACCATAGCGAAAGCGACATCGACCAGCTGGTGGCGGCGCTGCGACAACGTCTTTGAACTACTCGGCGTCGGCTTGGGTGCCGGGCGCAGCGCTCACTGGAACTCGCGCTGGTTCAGGAAGGACGCGTACATCGGCGCTTTCCGGGTTCCGGACCACTCTTCCAGCATGTCCCACTTGACCGCGCACAGCCGCCGCAGCATGACTTCCTCTTCACGGTCCGAGCAGGCCAGTTCCAGGCGATGCCCGTTCGCGTGCGGTCATTGACCTTGAAAGCGATGTGCTGCACCCACTCCGGGGTGTTGAGGTCACGCCATCGGTGGTTGAGTTGGTAACTCGAAGAACGCCAGCACATTGCCGCCGCCGGCGTCAACGAAGACATGCATGTAGCGATCGGGCGCCTTGGTGGAGGGCACCAGGTCTTCGGCGACGCGGCACGAAATCCATGTGCAGCATCTTTTGGTACCAGAGCACGGTCTCTTTGGCGTCTTTGCAGCGGTAGGCAACGTGGTGAATGCGGTCGATTTTGACGGTCATTTCCTATTTTTGCACTGTCAGCGCGCCACGGCGGACCTGATCGCGTTCCAGCGACTCGAACAGAGCTTTGAAATTACCTTCGCCAAAACCTTCGTCGCCTTTGCGCTGGATGAACTCAAAGAACACCGGTCCCAACTGCGTTTCCGAGAAAATTTGCAGCAGCAGGCGCGGCGTACCACCCTCCGTGCTGCCATCGAGCAGGATGCCACGCGTTTGCAAAGCTGCCACAGGCTGGCCATGGCCGGGTAGCCGGGCGTCGAGCATGTCGTAATAGCTTTCGCTGGGTGCCGTCATAAGTGGCACGCCTGCGAGAGCGAGACGGTCCACTGCGGCGGGCAGGTCGTCGCAGATCAGCGCGATGTGCTGGATGCCTTCGCCGTTGAACTGCATCAAGTACTCTTCGATTTGTCCGCCGCCCTGGCGTGACTCCTCGTTCAAAGGGATACGGATCTTGCCATCAGGCGCGGTCATGGCGCGCGAGGTCAGGCCGGTGTACTCGCCCTTGATGTCAAAGTAGCGGATCTCGCGGAAGTTGAACAGTTTCTCGTAGAAGTTGCCCCAAAACGCCATGCGGCCGCGGTACACGTTATGCGTCAGGTGATCGATCGACTTCAGGCCATGACCGACCGGATGACGGTCCACACCGTCGATGAAATTGAAGTCGATGTCGTAGATCGACTTGCCGTCCTCAAAGCGGTCTATCAAGTACAGCGGGGCGCCACCAATGCCTTTGATTGCCGGCAGGTTCAACTCCATCGGCCCGGTCGGAATTTCGATCGGCTGCGCGCCCAGTTCCAGGGCGCGCCGGTAGGCGTGGTGCGCGTCCCTAACGCGAAACGCCATTCCGCAGGCACAAGGGCCGTGCTCGGCGGCAAAGTAAGCCGCCACGCTTTTGGGTTCCCGGTTGACGATGAAATTGATGTCGCCCTGGCGGTACAGAACCACGTCCTTGGAGCGATGGCGGGCCACCAGGGAAAAGCCCATGCGCTCAAAGATTGGCTCCAGCAGACCCGGCGTCGGCGAAGCAAATTCAACGAACTCAAAACCCATCAAACCCATCGGGTTTTCAAACAAATCAGACATGGCAATATTTCCCCAAAAACTACTTCAAATCGCAGTGTACTGACCAAACCCGCAGCGGGTTGCGCAAAGCATCTAGCTGGACCAATGGGTCCTGCGCCAACAGAACTGCGTCAAACGGCGCACGCGTACACAGTTTGGGACTGCCACTAGCGATCTTTGACCGGCGGCGGCAGATGGTCAATGGACCGGCGAGCACACCGTCGCCCCTAAAACAGCTCCGGTGCGTAGGTGTAGTCGGTGAACGCCGCAATCGTCTTCGGCGACACCGGGTGCAGAAAGAAGCAGATGGTTTCAAGCGTGGCGACGGGGATCTTGTAGCGTGTCACAAATTCCACGCTGATGTCACTGTCACCGGTCGCGCTCGAAGCACCGCGCCAGTCTGCCGGCAGGAGATCGTCCAGCACCAGTTCGTTGGGGTTGAGCACTGTCACATCAACACCAAGCCTTTCAAAAGCACCTTGAAACAACTCTTTGCGGTAGCCGTAGTGGGTGCAGCCCATGTAGGCCAGATAGGATTCGGCCTTATCGGTGGATTGAGTTAGCGCAGCGTGAACAAAGTGTTCAATGCGCTCCTGGGCCAGCGCACCCTGGCGGTCCTCTGAGATGACGTCGGCCAGATTCGGACAGGCCTGCGAAATGATGCGCTCTGGCGCTATGCCGTTCGCTTGAAGCACCTTCGGATAAGCCTGTTCGGCAATGGTGGTGACGGTGGCAAAGATAACGGCGCTTGAGCGCGGCGACAGCTCCAGTTCGCGCAGCAGGCGCTGTCCGCCAGTCTCGACAATGCCGCGCACCGGCAGCGTGGCGCTCTTGGCAAAGCCGGTGTCGGCAAGCAGCACTGACAAGGTGTTGCACGCCACGTAGATCAAATCGGGTGAATACTTCTGCGAGATGCGCTGCAGGAACCGGTCAAAGTAGTCCAGCTTCTCTTGGCGCGAGCCCATCGCGTTGTAACCCGCTTCGTTGGACGGCGAGGCATTGACAAAAGTCAGCCGGACCGCCTCGTTGCTGCCATGTGTGCGCAGATGGCGCTCCAGGTAAGCACACACCGACAGACCGCCCACGCCTGAA
>CAYHDD010000349.1:3082-4242 GCA_964355195.1 uncultured Rhodoferax sp.
AACAGGAGCACATTCTTGCCGAACCATCGCTTGAAAAGCTTGTCCATCAAGCGGCTCACTGGAAAGGCATACCGGTCATAGGCAATCAATGCGTTCCGATTGATAGCGCCACTGTCGCTGCCGAAAGCCTTGAACAGCAGCGACGCGAGAAACCCGGCGCTGTCTACATACTCATTTCGGAGGACTTTGAACCCGGCCAGGTGCATCTTTTCTGCAAGTTCGCCTCTCGTGTAGCGTCGGCAATGGCCCACCAACTTGTCCATGCTCGAATATAGAACCTGAAACGCCGGAACATAAATCAGCACACGTCCACCTGGTCTCACCTTTTCATGGCAGGCGCGCAACACGGCAACATCGTCCTCGATGTGCTCCAACACATTCAAGCTGTAAAGCAGGTCAACACTCCGGTCCGCCAGATTGCTGATGTCGGCAAACGCCGTCAGTCCTGCCTGAACAATGTGCTCACGCTGGCGCTGGTCTGGCTCAATGCACTGAACTTTGTGCCCTTCTTGCGCAAGCACCTTGGCAAAGGTACCGATGCCCGCGCCGAAATCAAGCACCGTTTCACCCGTGCGAGCCTCGCTGCGGATCAGCGACACAAGGAAAGCGTTGTAGTTGACGGCCTCGACCATGACCTCCAGATTTTCGGTTCCTGAATATTCAGACATACGGAACCCTCAATTCCGGCCCGAACGGATCGAGTCGTCCGGCGCAGGCAAGGTATTCATAGGCATTCAAAGTGAAACATCCAGTCCAACATGAAAACGTCAATCCGCACAAAGATCGAAAGTGTATTCGGGCATGGCTTCGGCGGTCTCACGCGCGGGTGGACTTGGCATCATCGAGACCTCGTCCGGCAAGACCGACATTTGCCAGGCGGAGATCAGCAAGATGTGCGCCTTGGGACTGCCGACACCTTCAAGGGGCTGGGTGGGCTGGCGCAGCAGCGCTCGTTTGATTGACGGCTGCCGCCGCCAGTAGCCGCAGTTCAGGCTTGTAGATCTTGCCGACCAGGGTCATCGGCATGCTGGGCAGCACCGTCACCGACTTCGGTCGGGCTGGCGGCTCATCGACACGCTGGCGTACAAACTCAAGTAATTCCGCCTCCGAGGCTACCGCGCCCGGAGTCAGCGTCACAAAGACCACCGGCAACTCGCCGG
>CAYHDD010000350.1:0-4239 GCA_964355195.1 uncultured Rhodoferax sp.
CCGGTTTCAGCACCGATACCTAGCGACAGGGGCTCCAGGCCGGCCGGTGCCGGATCAGGCAGCACGCCCTGCATGGCGGCTTGCAGCTTGATGGCGGTTTGTAGCGCCCGGTGCGCGTGGTCACTGCTGCTGCCGCTTGGCGCGGCGCCAGGTGCCGGTTCGCCGTTCCAGACCGCCAGGATGGCGTCGCCCTGGAAGGCTTCGATGACGCCGCCTTCGGCTTCAACCACGCGGGTGGCGGTGGAAAAGAAGGCATGCAGCACAGCTGCCGCTTCTTCGGGCGGACGGGCTTCGCAGTAGGCCGAGAAGTTACGAATGTCGGCAAACAGCACCGAGACCTGGTTCGTACTGGCCTTGATGGCACCCGATGGCGCTTGCAGCGCCAGTGCCGCTGCGACCGGTGCCGGGAGGTAACTTGAAAGATGGGTGTAGAGACGGTCGCGGTCGATTCGGCTTTGGGCATGCTCCAGTATGCCCATGGCCAAGCCGGCAGCGAGCACAAACAGCGCCGGGTCAAGCCAGCCCACCCAGAGCGCAGCACGACCGAGCAGTGCGGCGTGACCCGCCCACAGCAGGGCGCACCAGACGCTGCCCGCCAGCGGCAACAGCACGACCGGAAAACGCTGCCTGAGCGGCTGGCTGGGTGCGGCGTTCTGTTGCGGCTTGCGCGCCAGCAGCATCAACAGCGCAGCGCCAAGTGCTGCCACCAGCAACTGTACGAGCGCTGCGCCACGCGGTGTGTAGGGGACGCGGCCGTCGATCAGGGCAGTGATGACCTGGGCATGCACCTGCAGACCAGCGCCAGCACCACCAAACGGGGTGGCAATGGCGTCGTTGAGGCCAAAGGCACTGCTGCCCACCAGAACCCACGCGCTATCAAGCAAGCCTGCGGGCACCCGAGCGGCCAGAACATCGGCCGCCGACAGGCTAATGAAGCTATCGGGATGCAAGTGCCACGAGACGCGCAGGTCGCCGCGCTCGTCAAGCGGTATGGCGCCGAGCGCAAAGCCGGGGGCGCTGAGTTTCCAGGACGGCTCCAGCCAGTTGCTGCCACGCTCGAGCGTCAGGCCGTGCTCGGCTGCGCCGCGCATCAGTGCGGCCAGTGCCAAAGCCGGGTACGACTTGCCCTGGAAGCAGATGACGGCGGGCTGATGGCGCACAAAGCCGTCGCTGGCAACGCGCGGTGTGATGTGCCCCACGTTAGCCAGCGCTGGCGGCACGGCGCCCGGCATCGGTGCACTTAGTGCGGCAAAGTTGGCCAGGTAGCCACTGGCGGCGCCGAACGGTGCCGGGCAACTGGGCCAGTCGAGCGCTCCGGCGAGCTGGCCCACTGACGGCTGCCCACCCTGCTCCAGCGCGAAGACCTGGGCCAGCACCGGGCGCTGTTGCTGCACGGCCTGCACCAAAGCGACATCGTCGGCCTGCGGGTCGGTAAAGACAATGTCAAAGATCTGCTCGCGTGCGCCCAAAGCGGCGATTTGCTGTAGCAGCCGCGCCTGGGTAGCTCGCGGCCACGGCCACGGGCCAACCTCGCGCAGGCTGCGCTCGTCCACGTCCACCACAATCAAGCGGCGCTCGTCCTTGCGCTCGGCATTGAGACGCCAGACCTGGTCACCGGCGCGTTCTTCAAGTTGGATTAGCAGCGGAGCAGCAGCAAAATGCAGCAGCGCCCAAGCCAGGCTCGCGAGCAGCAGGCTAAGGACAAAGACGCCGTGGCGGCGCAACCATTGCGAAGCGCTGAATGTCAATCAGCGCCCCCACAGGGTAATACCAGTCAACTGCCCGACGGGTAGCTTCTTCTCAAAGAAGTAACCAGCTTCCTTGCCGTTCAGGCTCAGCGCACCGGCCGTGTAGGCATTGCCGCCCTGCCCGAGCAAAACGCCATCCGCTTTGATGACGCCGTTGGAAGTAACGCTGTCAACGCCGATGCGTGCATTCGCAACGTTGAGTTGGGTGGTGTAAGTGGAGTGAGCAAAGTCAACGCTGAGTGTGCCGTTGCTCACCTGCACTGCCTCACTGACGGTGTCGCGACCTGCTGGCATGGTCAGTTGGGCCGCCGACCCAGCCAGTCGAAAGTTGGCTGAAGAGTCGGCACTGGCAAGCACCGTTGGCGCCGTCGCGGAGACTTCACGGTACAGGCTGTAGGCGCCGTTACCGACCGTGTTCTGACGGCCGCTTTCGATGGCTTGCGCAAAGCTGTGACTGAGGCTATCGCCGTCAGGCGCGACGGCCGCAAAACGAGCCCATACCAGTTGGGTAACGACAGGGGCGGGGAGTGGCAGCACCACGGGTGGCACCACTGGCACCACTGGCACAACTGGCACCACTGGCTCAACCGGTACAACCGGCACGACCGGTACAACAGGTACAACAGGTACAACTGGCACAACTGGCACAACCGGCACAACCGGCACAACCGGCACAACCGGTACAACCGGTACAACCGGTACAACTGGCACAACCGGCACAACCGGTACAACCGGCACAACTGGCTCAACCGGTACAACCGGCACAACCGGTACAACTGGTGCCACAGGTGCTTCGGGCTGTGCTAGCTGAGCGGAAACCATTTCAACCACTCGCGACTCACTGACAACGGTTTTTTCTATCGTGGTCTCAGGTCGGCTGCCAATCGGATTGGCGATCAGCCCAACCACCACACTCGCCACGGGACTGGCAATGGCGGGACTCACAGCAACAGCAGAGTTGGTAGTGGGGCTGGTAACGGCGTTAGCGCCGGGGCTGACCGAAGGGTTGACAGCAGGACTGACAGCGGTGCTGGCTACCGTCATGCCATCGGCCTTCACGGGGTAATCGGCTCGGGGGCTGGTCTCGGCGAGCACGGGCCGAACAGCGCGCTGCGCCAGCAAGTCAACCGCCGCTACGAGTTGCGGCGTGGCCTGTTGTCGACTGAGTGACAGCATCACGCCTTTCATGTCCTCGGAAAGCAGTTTTTCATTGCCGTTCAGGCAAGGTCCGAGGCTGGCCTGGCAACCCACACCACCCAGCGGCGTGAGCATGATGGCGCCGGTGTAAACGGAAGCCAGGGTCGTTTCGCCATCGGACTTGACGACAAAATCAGTCCCCTTGACGCCAATCGCGGCGACCGGGGTATTGAGGCGAAAACGGTCACGCTCGGCCTCGCCCCAGGCGCCAGTGATCGATCGCACCACCCCTTCGTCGAGTCGGAATTTGATGGCCGTCAGGGCACTGCCATCGCTGGCGCGGCTGTAGTTTTCGACTTGCAGGCGACTGGCCGGGCGCACACTGAGTCGAGCGCCATCCACAAAACGCAGATGCACATGGCCGCCTGCCCCGGTTTCGATGCGGTCGCCAACGCGAATGGCCGTGCCACGGTCCACTGGGCGCTCGGCGCCATCCGTTGCAATCAACTTGGCCACACCAATTACCAGCGTGGCTTCACCAACCATGGCCCGGGCGTCCGGCGCGCCCGCTGCGCGTGCCGTGCTCGCCAACGCAAGCAGCGCGGCAAGAGCTGCCAAACGCAAAAATAAGGGGGCTGTGTTCATGGAAATACCTCGCAAATACACTGGTCAATCTAGCAGGTTTGGCGTTTGCTTTCTGTGTTGCGCATCACAAGTTGGCGTTTGAGAGTGAGGCGCTAAACTCGCGGGGAATGCCCGTCTCGCTTCAATTACTCACTCAGTTTCCGTTGTTGCACCCGCTTGCGCGGGAAGCGTTGGCACCACTGTCTGCGCAAATGAGCCTGCGCTCGTTCGCACGCCGGGCCATGGTCATGTCCAAGGATACACCGACCCAGGAGCTCGGCTTTCTGGTAGACGGGCGCCTACAGGGCGTCGATTTTACGGTGGACGGGCGTAGCGTAGGCCTGTATTTTGTGGATCCGGGCGACTATTTTGGCGAGCTCTCGGTCGTGGACGGCAAGCCAGGTTCTGAATTCGTGGTGGCAGCGGCGCGTTCGACGGTGGCTTTCCTGGACGCTTCGGCGGCGCGCGAACTCATTGCCATGAACCCGGACCTGGCACGCGCCGTGATGGCGCGACTGGCGCAGCGGGTACGCGCGGTGATGGCACAGCGCATGTTACTGAGCCTGACCAATCCGTTCCAGCGCCTGAGCGTACAGCTGTTGCAGCTCTCGCAAAAGAACAACGCGGGTGTGACGACGGTGGACCCGGTGCCAACGCATCAGGAATTGGCGATCATGATCAACGCCAGCCGTGAGACCGTGACGCGTTCCTTTCAATTGCTGTTCTTGAA
>CAYHDD010000351.1:0-4228 GCA_964355195.1 uncultured Rhodoferax sp.
ATGGTGACCGGCGGCGCGGACCGGGTGAATCTTGAGCTGATTGAGGGATTAATTGCTGAGGGGCACGATGTCACGGTGTGTGCCACCTTGTCGGCCAGCCACGTCTGGGAGCATCAGTTCACGCGCCTGACGCCTGATGTGTTCGTGCTCCCCAATTTTCTGCATCCGTCTGACTACCCCAGATTTCTCGTCTACCTGATTCGGTCACGCCAGATCGATACCGTGCTGATTACCGCCAGCACAATCGGATACCAGTTGGTACCCTATCTCAGATCGGTTTTTCCGGAAGTCGCGTTTGTCGATATGTGCCACGTTGAAGAGCCGCATTGGCTTAACGGTGGCCATCCCAGGTTCGGTGTCGGCTACCAGGACGCACTTGATCTCAATATTGTCACGACGTGCCATTTGGCTGATTGGATGCAGGGCCGCGGCGCCGACCGCGAGCGCATCAGGGTGTTGTACTCCGGGCTTCAAGCCCGTCCGGCAGGCGAGTCCGGGAAGTCAAGAGACAGCTTGCGAGAACAGCTCAATATCCCGGCAACAGTCCCTGTGATCGTGTTTGCCGGGCGTATTTGTGAGCAAAAGCGTCCAGCTCTGCTGGCAGAGATTCTCGGGGCGGCGCGCGATCAGGGCCTTGAGTTTCGCGCGCTGGTGATTGGCGACGGTGAACTCAGAGCGTCGTTTGAAGCCCTGCTTTCGCAGTACAAGCTCAGCACCTGTGTCCAAATGCTCGGCACCGTTGCCCACCAGAGGTGGCTTGAAGTGCTGAGCGCCGCAGACATCTTCCTGATGCCCTCTCAATATGAAGGAATTTCCATCGCGCTACTTGAGTCCATGGCGGCCGGTGTTGTGCCGGTGGTGTCGAGGGTGGGCGGCCAGGACGAAATTGTGAGCAGTGATGCCGGTTTCCTGATTCCCCATGGCAGCGATGAACTTCAGGCCTACGTGGCGGCACTTGCGCAACTCCTCTCGAACCCAGGCCAATTGCGCGCTATGTCAAAGCAGAGTCAAGCAATTTCATTGTCCAAACTTTCCTGGGAACGAACCATCCAGAACCTTCAAGCCATCCTGGATGATGCCCATCAGCTGAGGCTGTCGCACCCGCGGCCTTCCATCGGCCTGGCGATGGGACGCGAACTTGCCACGTTGGCCCTTGAATACAAGCGCCTGGGTGAAGCGGTGGATTGGCTGTGGCGCGCCAAGGACACAAACAACACGCCCAGCGCCGACGCTATCCCGATACCCATTAACGGTCTGGTGCGGCTGTGGACCGTGGTGAGTTCAAGCCGTTTGGGGTCGGCGTTGCTGCGCAGTGCACGGCTGCGCGCCCTGGCGCGCTGGCTGCTGGACAAGCTTGAGGCGCGCCGTCGGTCTGCTGGCCAGGGCCAATGAAGATACTGCTGCTGGTCCACCTGTTCTTGCCCGACTACTTTTCGGGAACCGAGATTCTCACACTGCACACCGCACACGAACTCAAGTCGCTCGGGCACGAGGTGCAGGTTTTTACCGGGTTTCCAGGTGCCGCCGACATTCCCGACAGCCAGCGTTTTGACAGCTACGAATTTGAAGGCATACCCGTTAGCCGTTTCAAGCACGCGCACAGGGCGATGGGGCGTCAGAACAACGTCGCCGAGCAGGAGTACAACAACCAGCTCGCTGCCGAACATTTCACTGCCCTGCTTGATCAATTCCAGCCTGATGTAGTGCATTTCTTCCATCTGATGCGCGTCTCTGCCTCTGTCGTCGATGTCTGTGTCCAACGCGGCATACCGACTGTCCTGACGCCGACCGATTTCTGGTTTGTCTGTCCTGCAGCGCAGTTGCGCCTGGAAGACGGCAGCATGTGCGCCGGACCTGATTCGGTTGGCGCCAACTGTGTCCGCCATCTTGCTGCCCTGAAGATGCCCGGGCGCGCTGCGGGTCTACTTAACCGATTGCCCGAGACACTGGTTCATGGCGTGGTGCGAGTCGCGTTGCTGCCGCCCTTCAAGCACTGGGGTCCAGCCCGGTTGGTTTTCGCCCTGTCGCGACGAAAAGGTTTCCTCAGAGAGCGGCTCAATCGGATCAACCGGGTGCTCGTTCCCACCCGGGTCATGCAGCAGACCCTGCTGCAGCACGGCCTTGACCCGGCTCGTACCCAAACCTGCTCCTACGGGATCAGACTGCCAATAGTCGCCGCGCCAACGCCGCGCACATCCGGCCCACTGGTGCTGGGTGTGATCGGCATTGGCGAACACAAGGGCCCCCACGTCTTGATTCAGGCTGTGCGAAAACTTGCTCAGATCGATCTTGTTGTGAGGATCTACGGGCGACACTCCGACTTTCCCGACTATGTGGACCGGCTCAAGACACTGGCCGGCAGCGACCCCCGCATCGAGTTCTGCGGTAGCTTTGCGAACGATCAAATTGGCAACGTTTTGTCAAAGCTGGATATTCTCGTGGTTCCCTCGCTCTGGTCCGAGAACGCCCCGCTCGTCATCTACTCAGCGCAGGCCGGAGGCTTGCCGGTGATCGGTTCCAACGTCGCCGGCGTTGCCGAACTGATCACGCATGATGACAACGGCTGCCTGTTCCCCCCCGGTGATGTCGATCGCCTGGCAGAGATAATCAACCGGTTGGCACAAGACCGCGGGCAGTTGGCCCGTTTTTCAGAAAGAGCGCGCATGCCCAAAACCATTGCTTCCTACACCAGCGAACTGCTGTCAGTTTATGAAGGGGTTGGCGCGCTCAGGAGAAAGGAACAATGAAGTGCCTGATATTGGGTGGCGCCGGTTTCATCGGTTCGCACCTGGCTCAGGGTCTGCTGGCCGAAGGCCATCAGGTCCGGATTTTCGACCGACCCAACCTGCTGTTGCCGCCAGAACTTGAAGCCGACCCGCGCATTGAGTGGTTTGAGGGCGATTTTCTCAATCAGGACGAACTCGCACTTGCAGTAGTTGGCAGCGAAGTCGTCTTTCATCTGGTATCGGCAACGCTGCCCAAGTCGTCCAACGACAATCCCGTTTACGACGTCGAGAGCAACATCATCGGCACACTTCGGCTGCTTGAAATTGCGCGTTTGAACGGCGTGCGCCGCATTATCTTTGCTTCGTCCGGCGGCACGGTGTATGGCCTGCCGCAAGCCTTGCCCATTGCCGAATCGCATCCAACGCAGCCGCTGGTCTCCTATGGCATTGCCAAACTCGCCATCGAAAAGTACCTTCACATGTACCAGGTGCTGCACGGGTTGGAGTATTGTGTGCTGCGGCTGGCCAACCCCTTTGGCGAGCGCCAGCGGGTGAGCGCAGCGCAGGGCGCGGTGGCAGTATTCTTGCACCGGGCCTTGCACGACGAGACGATCCACATCTGGGGCGACGGCAGCGTGACGCGCGACTACATCTACATCAAGGATGCCATCAGCGCTTTCATCAAAGCCATGTCGTGGCAGGGCAGCCAGCGCGTCTTCAACATCGGCTCGGGCCAGGGCATGAGCCTCAACGACATTCTCGCTGCCATGGAGAAACTTCTGGGCAGGCCCGTCACGCGCAGCTATGAGCACGGCCGTAATTTTGACGTTCCGGTCAATGTGCTGGACATCACTTGTGCGCGCCAGCAACTCGGTTGGACGCCAGAAGTTTCTTTTCATGATGCGCTGGTCAACACACTGGCCTGGATGCGTGAGAACCAGCATGTCGAGCCCTGAGCCGCAAGCCTACCTGCCCCTGGTCAGTGTCATCATCCGCAGCATGGACCGCGCGGTGCTGGCCGAGGCGCTGGCATCGCTGGCCCGTCAGACCTGGGACAAGGTGGAAGTGGTGCTGGTCAACGCCAAAGGCGGCCTGCATCTCGATGTGGGTGGGCACTGTGGGCGCTTCCCGCTGCGCATGGCCAATCAGGGCGGCGCTGGGCTCTCAAGACCACAGGCGGCCAATGTGGGGCTGGATGCCGCCTTGGGCGAGTACCTGGCGTTTCTTGACGACGACGACACGCTGGACCCCGATCACCTGAGTGCGCTGTTTGCCGTCCTGCAGGCGCAAACCGACCTATCGGTCGCCTACGCCGGCGTGCGTTGCATGGAAAGGGACGACCGCGAACAGAAGATCTCACGCATCTTTGGTGCGCCGCTACACAGCACGGCCCAGTTGCTGGCAGGCAACTTCATCCCGATCCATGCGCCCCTGTTTCCGCGTCAACTGCTCCAGTACGCGCGCTACGACGAAGCGCTGGAGACCTACGAAGACTGGGATTT
>CAYHDD010000352.1:0-4211 GCA_964355195.1 uncultured Rhodoferax sp.
CTGCCCCCCGCGGGGGCGCGAGCTTGCTTGGGGCGGCCCGGCGCGGCGCTCATGCTCCCCCGACCTTCTTGGCCCTGGGCTGAATCGAATCGTGCAGCGGCCCGACCCAGCTCTCACCGGCTGCCAGCTTCTGGCGCAGCAGCACAAAGTCGGCCTCGCGGTCTTCCTTGGTGCCTTCGTTGAAGGCCGTGAAACCGGCACGCGCCTCCGTCATCATGTTCAGCGCCAGCCAGGCGCGTGAGTTTTCCTTGTTCTTGTCCCAGGCTTCCAGCTTGGGCTTGCGCAACTCTTCAAGCGTTTTGGTCGTGCAATCCGGGAAAGTCAGCAGAATCTTGGCACAGAGCTCTTCGACCTTGGCATCGAGCATAGAGAGGTCGACCGTGCCGCGTGCCATGACCGCCTTGCCCTCTTTCAGCGCGTCACCGCTCCTGGCTTCGCCAAAGGCGTTGCGACCAAACTCATCGACCATGCGCTGTGTCTCCACCAGCGGATTGGCGACAAACTTGCCGTCCACCTTGAGCGCTGGCACGACATCGGTCAGGATGCCCATCTGATAAGCCTTGTGCGCCGAGAACGGCTCGCACAGCACACAAGCCGCCATGGCACGCTCAGCGCCCACCATCACCGGCAGAAAGTCTGTCGCCCCGCCAATGGGTGCCGAGCCATGCTTGGGGCCAGCCTGGCCAAAGCGCGCCAGATCCTGTGCCACAGAGAAGTCACAAGCCATGCCAATCTCCTGACCGCCACCGATGCGCATGCCGTTGACGCGGCAGATCACGGGCTTGTCGCACATCAAAATGGCGCTGACCATGTCGTTGAACAGCCGCATGTACTGGCGGTACTCCTGCGGGTGACCGGCATAGTACTCGGCGTACTCCTTGGTGTTGCCACCGGTACAAAAGGCCTTGTCGCCAGCGCCGGTGAAGACAACGCAGACCACATCGCGTGCGTTGGCGCCAGCGCGCATGGCCAGGATCACGCCCTTGACCATGTCGGTGGTGTAGGAGTTGTACTGGCTCGGGTTGTCCAGCGTGATCCAGGCATTGAACAGACCGGGCACGATGCTGCCATCGGGCAGGCGGGCCGGGCGCTTCTCAAAGCGCACACCGGGCTTGGAGGTGTCGTCAACCAGATCGTGGTTCTTGAAATCGCGGGTGGCGGGGGAAGCGGTCATGGCAAAGCTCCTATGGTTCACTGGATTGGGTTCATCATTGCGATCGCCGCGTCGCTTCGCTCGCAATGACGGAAAGTTGACATCGTGAAAGTGTCGGTTTGTGGATTCAGTGGTCAAGCCGGTGTGAGTACGACACGCTTCTTGATCTCGCGGTGGTGCACGGCCGGAAAGATGTCATTGATGCTGTCCAGGGGGCGCTCTTCGACAAAGGGGGCGAGTGCAACCTTGCCATCGAGCACCAGGTCCAGCGCCGCCGGGTAGTACTCGGGCGGGCAGCCCCAGTTGCCCAGCGCACGTGCGTCAAAAGCCATCAGGTTGGACAGTCGCACCTCGACCTTGTCCATCGTGAAGCCGACCACCGAGAGCGTGGCGCCGTGCACCAGCAGGCCATAGGCAGAGAGCTGACCGGCAGCGGTGCCGGAGCACTCAAAGATCTGCCATTCGGTGCTGCGCAAGCCCTTGCTCTTGGCAAAGGCGTTGACCGCAGCCTTCAAGGATTTGGGTTCGTGCTGGCGCGCATTCAAGGTCAGGCCAGCGCCATGTGGGGCGATTGCCGCGAGCTTGTCGTCATCAACATCAATGGCCACCACCTGAGCACCAAAGGCGCGTGCCACTTGAACACAGTAACCGCCGACGCCACCGGCGCCGATGACGATGGCCAGGCTGCCGGGCGTGACGCCAGCGCGGCGCACCGCCTGATAGGGCGTGGTCAGGGCGTCGGCCACGATGGAGACCTGGGGTAACGTCAAGCCGACCGCGGCGAGCCGTACTTCATCAACCTCGCAAAGGCCGCGTCCCGGCACCACGATGTGTGAAGCGAAGCCGCCCTGAATGTCGTTGCCCGGCATCTTCTGCGCGCGGCAGATCGGTTGCAGGCCGCGCTGGCACAGATCGCACTCACCGCAGGGCAGCACAGCTGGCACGATGACGGCCTTGCCAAGCCAGCTTTCAGCCCCCGCGCCGGCAGCGACAACGCGGCCACTAATTTCATGACCCAGCGTCAGGGGCAGCGGCGCATTGGTGCGCACACCGTCATAGTAGTAGCCCAGGTCGGTGTGGCAGACACCGCATCCGACGATGGCCACCACGACTTCGCCAGCACCCGCTTCGGCGACAAAGGCGACGCGTTCGAACGCGTCGCCGGGCTTGCTCATCTGCCAACGGTAGGCATCAATGCTCATGATCTTGGTCCCAGTTCGTGATTGAAACAGTGGCCACTTTCGCGTTTTCAGGTTGGACTGAAATTCGTGTTCGGCCAATTAGCGTATATTAGTACCTAAATACCATCATTGCGAACATTTTTTTTGCAGGGCGGTCAGCGATGACTGAATTCGGGTGAAACTCGACTGCTTTGATAAAGCTGGAGCTCGGCGGGCAAACTGCCGACTCCCCGGTTCGAGTTGAGGGCAGAGGTGGCAGGCAACCAACATCGGATGAATGGTTGGGGACAGAGCTGGCAGGCAGCCAACATCGGATGAATGGTTGGGGACAGAGCTGGCAGACAGCCAACATCGGACGGATGGTTGGGGACAGAGCTGGTTCACTACGTGTAACTGCGGTCTGTCCCACAATGTATTCGGTTTGTAACTGCGGTCTGTGGCGCAAGGTTGAGAGAGTTCGGAATTTAGGAGAACAATTTGCAAACACAAGATTCAGCGACCACCAGCGTCTCGATTGCGCTGGCGGGTAGTGGTGGCAGCGGTGTCATGACAGCCGGCACCGTCCTGTTGGCGGCTGCCGCCAAAGCGGGCGGCTATGGGCTGATGGTGCGCACCAGTGGACCCCAGATTCGCGGCGGCGAGGCGGCCGCGCTGCTGCGTTTGGGGCCACAACCGACCAGTTCGCTCGACGACGGCTTTGATCTGCTGCTGGCGATTGACTGGCAGAACGTGAACCGCTTTGCCGACGAAATTGTGCTGGGGCCGCGCAGCGTGTTGATCGGCGATCCAGACGAGGGTGAAGCGCCCGAGGTCTTCAAGGCAACCGGCGCGCGCTATGTGCCTCTGAGCCTGAAGAAGATGGCCAAGGAAATCCCGGGTTGCTGGATCAACATGCTGGCGCTCGGCATCTCGGGCACGTTGGCCGGGCTGCCGCTGGAGGCCTTGCAGGAGGCCGTGCGCGAGTCCTGGAAGAAGCCCGACACGCTGGAAGCCAATCTGAGGGCGGTGGCGCGCGGTGCTGAGGCGGCCGCGGGTGTGGCCGAGTCGCTGGCCAACAACGGCGGTCCGATGGCGCGCATGGATATCGGTGGAGGCGCCGAGCGCAAACGCTGGATGATCAGCGGTAACGAGGCCGCTGGCTTCGGCGCTATTCGAGCCGGTGTGCGCTTCGTGGCAGCCTACCCGATCACGCCTGCCACCGAGGTGCTGGAGTGGCTGGCGCCCAAGCTGCTGGAAGTCGGCGGCACGCTGCTACAGGCTGAAGACGAACTGGCCTCGATCAACATGATCATTGGCGCTTCCTACGGCGGTGTGCCTTCCATGACCGCCACGGCTGGACCCGGTCTGGCCTTGATGACCGAGGCGCTTGGCTTGGCGGTTGCCGCCGAAGTGCCGATCGTGGTGGTTGATGTGATGCGTGGCGGCCCTTCCACCGGCATACCGGCCAAGAGTGAACAAAGCGATTTATCCTTTGCCGTCAGCGGCCTGCACGGCGACGCGCCGCGTCTGGTGGTGGCGCCGAGTTCGATTGCCGACTGCCTGGGCGCAACCCAGTGGGCAGTGCACCTGGCCGAAGCGCTGCAGGCGCCGGCCATCGTACTCTCCGATCAGTACATGGGCCAGTCACGCGCCATCATCGACCGACCGGATGACAGCGCCATGACGGCGCAGCGTCTGACAGTCGCAGCCAACACGCCCGACTACAAGCGCTACCGCAATACCGAGTCAGGTGTCTCGCCGATGGCCATTCCCGGCACCGAGGGCGTGAGCTATACCGCCGACGGGCTGGAGCATTCCGAGGCTGGCATTCCGAGCAGTCAGTCCAGGGACCATGTGCTGCAACTCGACAAACGCCAGCGCAAGCTGGACCTGCATGA
>CAYHDD010000353.1:0-4210 GCA_964355195.1 uncultured Rhodoferax sp.
GGTTTTCAATCTCGTCGAGGCGCTCTTTGCCGACCTTGGCGAGCCAGCGCTTGAACGGTTCGGCCTTGGGGCTGGGGATGGACTGGATCAGGCGGAAAATACCTTGCGTGTTCCAGCACTGGAGCTTTTGCCGCCCGCCTGCCGTGTCGAACGCCAGCGCAAGGGGGGGGTCAATTTGTCCCCCCCCTTGAACGTCCGTACCCAAGTCAGGGTCGCGCCTACGCATCTTCTTCCAATAGTCCGACGGATCGGCGGCATCGGTCAGGGCGGCAATGATGTCGGTGATGACAAACCACCATTCATCGTTGTGCAGGGTACGGCGAATGGCCTTTTCCTGAAAAACGATCAGGTGGTCAGCGGATGTATTTTGCTGGGGGATTTTCTTGTTCATGGCGTTTTCATGAGAAGTATTCACTACAAAATTGGGCGCTGGTGGGTCGGCGATAGCAGGCGGGATAAAGCTGTGCCGGAGCAGTCAACGCCCGCGTCGTTCAATCCAGTCCAAAGGCATCGGCAGCGACCTTGGGCTTACCGACTACCGGGTCGGGGCTAAGCAATCCAACAGCTTCACCGCTGATCATGGTTTCGAGGAAGCGACGGGCGCTGATCTGCCCGAGTTCCTGCATGGGGGCAATCAACGCCTGTTTATTTCCGCTCATATAAACCCACTTCACCGCTCGACTCACGCCGACAAAGCAAAGGTGCCCGATGCGTTTGCTCATTTCTCCGGGAAATGACGATTGATTCAGACGTGGCAGGAAGACGCTATCAAAGCTCAAACCCTTCGCTTGGTGATAGGTCATCAACTTGGGAATGGGATTGGAAAAGTCAATTGGCATATCCCTTTCTTGAACTTCCACGTCAATGCCTGCTTCCTTAAATCCCTTGGCAAAACCGCGTACCTGACTATTCTTCGGGAACAGGACGGCTATCGAATCGCCGTAGCTAAGGCGCAACTTGACCATCTCGATCAGATGTGCCACTTCCTCAGGAAAGTTATCGGCAACAAAAAACAGGGGGCGTGAACGATCCATCTCAAGGTTGGATGCCTGCCGCATGAACTCCTGCCGCCTGGTTTCGTCAGGGATGAATTGCGCGGCCAGTTCCGTCACCATCGGGTTGCAACGGAAGGCAGCCAGCAGCGCCGTGTTGTGGTGCGAAAGTCCAAGCCGCGTCAGTGCCTCCGGCTCCGACATACGGTTATCGTAGAGCTGCTGTTTGCCATCCATGCAAACTGTGATGTGCCGGGCAATCCGTTTCAGCTTCTCAATGGCCTCAACGTCCATATCCTGCGCTTCGTCTAGCAGTACGTAATCGAAAATCGGCGTTGGCAGCTTGCCACTATCTATCGCTTGATATACACCGACACGAATAGCATCAAAATCGGGCTTGCCATTGATTCTGGGTAGTTGTTGACTTACATGCGTTCTGTAGGTGTCAGCGCACCACTTGTCGAACGTCGAGATGCACTCGTCCGGCACGTCCAGCATGTCGTTGCCAGCCTGAATGAATTGCTTGAGCGTGTTGGTATAGACAAACAATCTGACCGCGTCACTATTCTTTCCGGACCGATGGAACAACAGATTCAACCGATGCAGCAGAACCAGCGTCTTGCCCGCGCCAGGGCCGCCCACAATGGCCTTGTGGCTGCGAGTGTCCATTTGGACCGCATCCTGCTGTGCGGGTGTGAGACTTGAAAAAGGTATTAGCCAAGCCATCGCTTACTCCAGCGCTTGGCGCATGTCTGGTCGCACGCCACCGGTGTCTATTGCCCCGGTTTGCGTGAGGGCTCGGCGTAAGCGTGTGCCGGCATCCTTGGCCTGCCGGTCGCCCGCAGTATCCGCTGCATAGATGTACCAGCCCAGCTCCCAGTCATTCAGAGCCGCAGGATCGCCAAAGGAGGCAAGGATGACTATCGCCTTGGCCGACACGTCCAGGTCGTTCTTTAGATGTTTGCGAATGCGCAACTTCAAGGTTTGATAAGGAGCGGTATCTTGAAGTTGAACGGCTCGCTCGATGGCGCGAAGCGCAAGATCATATTCACGCTGCTTCTCATGCAGCAGCGCCAAGTTAAAGAATGGTCCGCCCCATTTGCCGCTGGCCCTGCCCGCCTCTTCATAGCAGCGTATGGCGGCAGGCTGATTGCCACGCGCATCCTCATACGTGGCCTGTCGATTCAGCAGCCAGGCCGCCGGCCGGCTGGACTGTCGCAATATGGTGCGCACCAAACCAATGGCTTTTTCATGCTGGCCCAGATCGGCGCAAAGCTCTGCGATGCGTGGCATCAACTCATCGGCTTTGCCAGGGTTTTGACGGTACTCTTCCTCCAGGCGGTCAATTTCTTCCTGTGTGCGATTGGGGTTAACGACATGGGAAAGCGGGTTCTCGATGCTGGCCTGGAAAGCCACGGACTCTGGAAAATCAGCCAGCTTTAGTTCCAGGTGGAAAACCTGATTCTCGTCGTACGAACACTCCATGCGCAGAGGGCTGCCCTTGCGCACCATCGTCATATTCCAAATCCGTGTAAACAGCGGGCGGCGCTCCGAACCAGCAACCAGTTCAACCGACAGCCGCAAGGGTTTCTCGAAGGCATCCTCGGGCACTGACAGGTTATCGCTAATCGACACACCCACAGCCGGGAAAGGTAGCGTCGTTCCCTTCGTCGCCAATTTCAGATCACCCTTTTGCGTGACCAGATAGATGTCGTCTTGCACCACCGGGGCAATAATGCCTCGCCCGCTGGTTGCCAGAGCCAGCGCCTGAAGACTCGCGCCACGCGCCACCGCAAGCTGGGCATCTTTGCGGTCTTCATATTCCAGCATGCGCGCACGCGGACAGTAGACGCGCAACGCATCCATCACAAGAGGAATCAGCGAGCTGCCACCCACGGCCAGCACAAAATCGACTTCGGTGGGTTCGATCTGGGCGCGCTCCAGCGCATCTGCAACGGGTGCAAAGATCGAATTCTCCAGCCGGTACTCCGTGCTGCGTGCGAACAAATGTTCTGTATTCTGAAACGGAGCTAGCACGTCGTCGAACTGTGCCGCAGTGATTGAAGCCGTCGATAGCTTCAAGGTGCGCTCACCCTGACGCATGGAAACCTGCGCCGGAAAGCGAGCAACAATATCCTCGCGCGGTGTTGAATCGAGCTTGCCGAATTGCTGTAGGCGCCAAATTTCGTTACAGATTTGAATCTTCAGCGCCTCCGCCACGGCGATCAGCGCCGGTGTAATCACTTTGGTTTTTTCCTGGAACGACAAATCAAACTCAGAAAGCTGGTTTTCTCTGCAGAGCTGCGGCACCAGAACCTTGTGCAGGATGGCCAGATCAATATCGCCGCCACCCAACCGATGAAAGCGTGAAACCGAGCGGGTAGTGACCTGCACGGGTGCATCCGCCTTGGTGTGCACCAGCCCAAACAGGGCGATGTCGCAAGTGCCGCCACCGAAATCGAAGACCAGCAGGTTTTTCTTGCCGGTTATGGACTCCAGCAGACTGCGGTCATAGCGATAGGCATAGTCAATGAAGGCGGCAACCGGTTCATCCAGCAAGCGGCCACCGCTCACGTCAATGCCTGCGCTCATGCAAGCCAGTGCCGTTTCAGCACGCTGGGCTGCCTGAAAAGACGCTGGAACAGTTACGACTACGTTGCCGGGGGCCGATTCTTCGATTCCCTCGCGGCGGATGTAACCGAGAATTCGCGCCGCGATGTCGGTCGGACTGCGATAGCCCTCCGGGGCACTGGCATAGGTACGCGAAGTCCCGATCTCATTCTTGCAATCGTGGAACAAATTGACATTGCGCACGATACCCTTTGAAGTATCGGCCATCAATGCCCGCAAATCTTTTGCGCCCTGCCCGACGAACTCACGCCCCTGATAATTTGCGACTATCGAGGGCAATAGTGTTCCGGTGAATTCACCGGCTGGCGTGGGTTGCCGCAGCGACACCAGCTCCGGGTCGGTGGCGGATGTTGCGCCTGCGGACAAGCTTGTCCGGCAGAGCGTCGAATTGGTGGTGCCAAGGTCAATGCCATAGGCAACGACTGCTTCATTGGTTGCGGCAAATTTCAGTGGCATGGATAGGCTTCATTTCAGAGGGGTGACAAGGCACGCTGCACGATTTCCGCCAGCGGACTCTTGTCCCCGATATACGGCACAAAGAGTTCAGTCGCCAAGGCTGCAACCAGTCGGTTGCGCGCCAGTGCGGT
>CAYHDD010000354.1:0-4200 GCA_964355195.1 uncultured Rhodoferax sp.
AGCTTCCTCTCCCAGCGCGAGCACTTGCAGCAGGTCCTGATGACCTACGGTCTGATTCTGGTCTTTGAAGAATTGCGCAGCATGCTGGTCGGCGATGAGGTGCACGGCGTCAAAGCGCCCGACATCCTTGCCGGCACCCTGCCGCTGGGCGAAATGATGACCTACCCGGTCTACCGCCTCTTCATCTCCGCCGTCTGTCTGGCACTGGCACTCGGCATGTACCTGGTGTTCACACGCACCCGCCTGGGCATGATGATCCGCGCCGGCAGCACCAACCGGGAGATGGTGCAGTCGCTCGGGATCGACATCAAGTTTCTTTACCGCGTGGTGTTCGCTGCGGGGGTCGCGGTGGCAGTGTTTGCAGGCATGATTGCCGCCCCCGTGTCATCGGTCTACCCGGGCATGGGCAATACGGTGCTCATCATCTGCTTTGTGGTGGTGGTGATCGGCGGCATCGGCTCGATCCGTGGCGCCCTGCTGGCCGCCTTGCTGATCGGCTTCGTCGACACCTTCGGCAAGGTGCTCTTGCCACAGGCCTCGGGCGTGCTGGTCTATGTGTTGATGGCCTTGATTCTTCTTTGGAAGCCCGACGGCCTCTTCAAGGCCGGTTGACATGAAATACCAGAAGATTGCGGTCACCGTTCTGGCCTTTGCCGCGCTGGCACTGTTTCCGCTATTGGGTGGCAAGTACGGCATCGACCTGGTCACCAAGATCATGATCTATGCGATCTTTGCGCTAAGCTTGGAGTTGCTGGTCGGCGGCACCGGTCTGGTCTGTTTCGGGCAGGCCGCCTTCCTGGGCATTGGCGCCTACTGCGCCGTGCTGCTGGCGCCGCAAGAAGGCTCGCTGACCGTCCTCTGGTTGCTGCCGCTGTGCGTGCTGGCGGCGGCGCTCTACGCCCTGCTGGTGGGCGTGTTGTCGCTGCGCACCAAAGGCGTCTACTTCATCATGGTCACCCTTGCGTTCGCGCAAATGGCCTACTACGTGGCGCACGACACGCCGCTGGGCGGTGGGACGGATGGCATCTACATGACGTCCAAGCCAGGGCTGGGCACGCTGCTTGACCTCGACAAGCCACTGGTGTTGTATGGGTTCACGCTGGCTTGTCTGACCACGTTGTTTGTCTTTCTGGCCTTGTTGCTGCGCTCACGCTTTGGCCACGCGCTGGCCGGCATCCGCTCTAACGAGCAGCGCATGCGCTCCACCGGTTTCTCGACCTTCAGCTACAAGCTGGCGGCCTTTGTCATTTCAGGCGCCATCGCGGGCCTGGCCGGCTTCCTGTTTGCCGTGAAAGACGGCTATGTGAACCCGGAGCTGATCAGCTGGCATGTCTCCGGCAATGTGTTGATCATGATCATCCTGGGTGGCATCGGACAGTTGCGTGGTGCGCTCATCGGAGCCTTTGCCTTTGCGCTGCTGCAGGAACTATTCAAGTCGGAAGCGCTCTTCGGCGACTTCGCCAAACACTGGCAAATGAGCCTGGGCCTGACCATCATCGCCAGCGTGGCGCTGTTGCCACGCGGCCTCGTCGGTGTGCCCGAGCAGTTGGCGCAGCGCTGGCGCGAACGGCACCATTCAGCCAGCGCCAAAGACAGTGGCGGAGTTGACGATGAGTGACGCGCCGGTGCTGCTGCGGGCCGAACAGCTGACGCGCCGCTGGGGCGGCCTGATTGCGCTCAACCGCGTCGTGCTGGAACTGCAACGCAGCAGTGTGCATGCGGTGATCGGACCCAACGGCGCCGGCAAATCGACGCTCATCAATGTACTGTCGGGCGAAATTCCACCATCGGAAGGCAAGATCGAGTTGCTCGGTCAGGACGTCACGAGTTGGTCACAACCGCGGCGTGCGCGCGCTGGTCTTGGGCGCAGCTACCAGCGCAACACGATCTACCCCACTTTCAGCGTCATGGAAAACTGCCGCATGGCGGCGCAGATGCGCGTGCCCAGGCCGTGGGCCTTTTGGCAATCCGCCGAGCATTGCCCGGTCAGCGTCCAGGTAGCGCGCCAGGTGGCTGAACGCGCCGGGCTCGCTGCTTTCCTGGAGCGTACCGCCGGCCTCTTGTCGCACGGCCAGAAGCGCCAGTTGGAAATCGCCATGTGCCTGGCGACACAGCCCGAGGTACTGCTGCTCGACGAGCCGCTGGCAGGCATGGGTGCTGAGGAGACCGAACGCATGCTGGCGCTGATGGCCGAACTGAAGAAGGACCACGCCATCCTGCTGGTCGAGCACGACATGGACGCCGTCTTTCGCATTGCCGACACCATCACCGTGATGGTCAACGGCGTCGTGATTGCCTCGGGCTCACCGGCCTTTGTGCGCGCCAGCCCGGCGGTGCGTGTCGCCTACCTCGGGGAGCATTCGGATGCACAGTGACTGGATCGTCGAGGCCAGCGGGTTGCATGCCTGGTATGGCTCCAGCCACGTGCTGCACGGCGTTGACCTGCGGATTGCTCGCGGTCAGACGGTCGGCTTGCTCGGGCGTAACGGCATGGGCAAGAGCACGCTGATCCGCAGCCTGCTCGGTCACGTGACGCAGCGCGCGGGCCGTATCACTCTGTTCGGGCAGGACGCCTCCAAGGCCCAGCCGCACGAGGTGGCGCGCCTGGGTATCGCCTACGTGCCTGAGGGACGCGGTGTCTTCCCCAATCTGTCGGTGCGCGAGAACCTGGTGATGGCCGCGCGTTGCGGCCGTGATGGGCGCAACGACTGGAGCCTGGAGCATGTGCTCGCGACCTTTCCGCGGCTGGCCGAGCGCATCGCACAGCTCGGAGGCCAGCTCTCTGGCGGTGAGCAGCAGATGCTGTCGATCGGGCGTGCCCTGATGACGCACCCCGAGCTGATCGTGCTGGACGAAGCAACCGAAGGTCTGGCGCCGCTAATCGTGGCCGACATCTGGCGCGTCATCGGCGAAATCAGCGCCAGCGGCATCGCCACCCTGATCGTCGACCGCGACTACCGCAAAGTGCTGGCACGCTCCGATCAGGCCCTGCTACTGCAAAAAGGCCGCGTCGTGCTACAGGGCGCCGCCAGCGACGTGGCACGCGACCCGGCACTGGCGACTTTCCTGGGGGTTTGAGGGCGCCCGCAATCCGTTTGCGTGGACGCCGCCCCACTCAGGCTGCCAGCCGCTCCTCGAACTGCTGGCGGACCGCTTCCAGTTCCTTCGGCAAATGGTAGGCCAACTGCTGGAACAGTTCGGCGTGCAGCCTGAGCTCCTGCGCCCACGCTGCGCTGTCGATGCTGGTGACTGTATTGAACTGCTCGGCGCTGAAATCCAGACCGGTCCAACAGATTTCGTCATAGGTCGGACTGACACCGAACAAGTGCTCCGTGCCATGGACCTTGCCTTCGATGCGGTCGATCATCCATTTCAGCGCGCGCATGTTTTCGCCATAGCCGGGCCAGACAAACTTGCCGTCACTGCCCTTGCGGAACCAGTTGACGCAAAAAATGCCAGGCAGCGTGTGGCCAAGCGCTTCAAGCTTGTGTTCCAGGTCGAGCCAGTGCTGGAAATAGTCACTCATGTTGTAACCACAGAATGGCAGCATGGCGAACGGATCGCGCCGAACCACGCCCATCTGGCCAGCCGCTGCTGCCGTCGTCTCCGAGCCCATCGTGGCGGCCATGTAGACCCCTTCCATCCAGGAGCGGGCCTCGGTCACCAGGGGCACGGTGGTCGAGCGTCGACCGCCAAAAATGAAAGCGTCGATGGGCACGCCCGCAGGGCTGTCCCACTGCGGGTCGAGGACCGGATTATTGGTGGCAGCCACGGTAAAGCGCGAGTTCGGGTGGGCCGCCTTAGCGCCGGTCTGGCGCGCGATCTCGGGCGTCCAGTCCTTGCCCTGCCAGTCAATCAAGTGCGCGGGCAGGCTACCTGAGTCCTGCTCCATGCCTTCCCACCAGACATCGCCGTCGTCAGTCAACGCGACATTGGTAAAAAGCGTGTCCCTTGTGAGGCTGGCCATGCAGTTCGGGTTGGTGTGGTAGTTGGTGCCGGGGGCCACGCCAAAGTAGCCGGCTTCCGGGTTGATGGCGTACATCTTGCCGTCCGCATGCGGCTTGATCCAGGCGATGTCATCGCCGATGGTGGTGACGCTCCAGCCCTCAAAGCCAGCCGGTGGCACCAGCATCGAAAAATTGGTCTTGCCGCAAGCACTCGGGAAGGCGGCTGCGACATGGTACTTTTTGCCCTCGGGTG
>CAYHDD010000355.1:0-4196 GCA_964355195.1 uncultured Rhodoferax sp.
GAAAGGCTCGCGAGTCGGCGACGTTGCTGGTTATGCCACCGCTGCGCTTGTTGCGCCATTCAAAGATGCTACGCACGATTCTCGTGAGCCCTGACCAAGACAGACCAAAGGTTGATTCCGTGCGCTGCGTGCGATAGATCAGAACCGCTGTGACGTGGTCGTGCAGATTCTGACCGACGCCGGGTAGATCGTGGACCACCGTGATGCCGTGTTGCTGCAGGTGGGGCGCCGGGCCAATCCCCGAGAGCATCAGGAGTTGCGGTGACCCGTAGGCGCCACCGGACAGAATGACTTCACGGCGGGCGTGCACCTGAGCCTTCAGATCGCCCTGTAGGTACTCGGCGCCAACTGCGCGCTTGCCATCCAAGAGAATGCGTTGCGTATGGGCCTGCGTGATGACGGTCAGGTTGGGTCGAGCCAGATGCGGTGTGATATAGGCTTTTGCCGCACTACAGCGCTCCCCATTCTTTTGTGTGACCTGGGCCGGTGCGCACCCGAATTGAGAGGCTCCGTTGTAATCATCTGTTCTTGGTAAACCTTGCTCCACACAGGCGTCCAGAAATACCTGGTTGATCGCGCTCGGACTACGCAAGTAGCAGACGTTCAGCGGGCCGCCGGTACCGTGGTAGTTGGTGGCACCGAAGCACTCACTGTTTTCTGAACGCTTGAAGAGGGGCAAGACCTCGTCATAGGACCAACCCGGGTTGCCGAGTGCAACCCAGTTATCGTAGTCTTGGCGGTTACCACGGGTGTAGACCATTGCGTTGACGGAGCTGCTACCACCCATAACCTTACCTCTGGGTTGGAACCCTCGGCGGCCGTTCAATTCATCTTGTGGAACGGTGTTGTAGTTCCAGTTATGGATGCCCAAGGCCGCGGTGGCGGCAAAACCCAAGGGCGCTTGTATCAAGGCCGAGTTGTCGGGGCCGCCAGCTTCCAGTAGACAGACGCTCACTGCGGGGTCTTCGGTCAGGCGGCTGGCAACCACACAGCCTGCCGCACCGCCGCCGATCACAACATAGTCAAATACCTTGGTTTGCATTTTTTGGCTTTCTTGAAGATGGATTACTTGGTCAATAGATCGAGAGGTTTAGTCGAACGCTTTACGTAGGGTTGCCATACAAACTGAATGGTTGAATGGCGCGTGGCATGACACCAGACATGTGGTCTGGGTGGATGGTGTCCATTCGGGTGTCTTGACGAAACAGGGGCAATTTGCATAAATCTCGACGTTAGGTCCATGCCATGTCAAATGGTCATGGCGCAAGCCGTAGTGTGACCTTGAACCGTCTCGCATTCGACTGTTAAGGGTATCTACCGTGGGGAAATAGGGAGGCCTTTCAAAAAGCTGAAAGTTTTCCAGGATTCTGTATTCGGCAGACGGGGGCGCTTGTTTTGTTGCTACTAATTGGGTAGCTAGAAGGTTGCGAAGTTGATGTACATCGCTGTCTTGGCATGGTTCGACCATGCGTCGGTGTTGGCGTGACCTAGGCGAGTTTGCGTCTGGTGCGAGCGCCGCGGCACCCAAGGTCAACCGGTAAAATGTGGTATTCACGCGCTAGAGCGCAGGGAGATTCCCTCCTTTTCTGCCCATTTAACTAGCCAATTCATCATGCTTTACCCACAGGATTTTGACGTCATTGTCGTTGGTGGCGGCCACGCCGGCACGGAGGCGGCGCTTGCTGCGGCCCGGATGGGTTGTAAGACGCTGCTGCTGAGTCACAACATTGAAACTCTGGGGCAAATGAGCTGCAACCCATCCATCGGGGGAATCGGCAAGGGTCATCTGGTGAAAGAAGTTGACGCCCTGGGTGGAGCCATGGCCTTGGCGACAGATGAAGCTGGTATTCAGTTCCGGATTCTAAATTCGAGTAAGGGTCCAGCCGTGCGTGCGACCCGGGCCCAGGCAGACCGTCTGCTGTACAAAGCAGCGATTCGCCACCGCCTGGAGAATCAAGACAATCTCTTCTTGTTTCAGCAGGCGGTTGACGACTTGATGGTGCATGGTGACAGGGTGGTTGGCGCGGTGACGCAGGCCGGCATCAAATTCCGCGCCAAAACAGTCGTGTTGACCGCTGGGACGTTTTTGGATGGAAAGATCCATGTCGGATTGACAAACTATGCGGCCGGCCGGGCAGGGGACCCGCCGGCGGTGCGCCTTTCGACTCGGCTGAAAGAGCTCAAATTGCCGCAGGGTCGGCTCAAGACGGGAACACCACCGCGTCTGGATGGTCGCTCCATCGACTTTAGTAAGTGTATCGAGCAACCGGGTGACGGCATGCCCGGGGGCACCAGGGTGGCGCAACCGGTCTTTAGTTTTATGGGTAGTGTGGAGCAGCATCCGGCACAGATGGCTTGCTGGATTACCCACACCAACGCCCGCACACACGACATCATTCGCAGTGGCTTCGGTCGCAGCCCTATGTTCACGGGGCAGATAGAAGGTGTTGGGCCGCGCTATTGCCCGAGCGTCGAGGACAAGATCAATCGGTTTGCCGACAAGGAAAGCCACCAGATCTTTTTGGAACCCGAGGGGCTGACTACCCATGAGTATTACCCCAACGGCATTTCAACCAGCCTGCCTTTCGATATTCAGTATGCTCTGGTGCGTTCGATGACAGGGCTGGAAAATGCGCATATTCTGAGGCCTGGTTACGCCATTGAATATGATTATTTCGACCCACAGCAACTCAAGAGTAATTTTGAGACGAAGGCACTTGGTGGTCTGTTCTTTGCCGGACAGATCAATGGCACAACAGGCTACGAGGAGGCTGCGGCGCAGGGTTTGTTTGCCGGCATCAACGCAGCGCTTCAGGCGGGCGCTCGAACCAAGTGGCAATCCGACACCTGGATGCCAGGCCGTGATCAAGCCTACCTTGGCGTACTGGTTGACGACCTGATTACCAAAGGGGTGTCCGAGCCCTACCGGATGTTCACCAGCCGTGCCGAGTTTCGCCTACAACTGCGGGAAGACAACGCGGATGCTCGCCTGACAGAAGTGGGGCGGCAACTAGGTCTGGTTGACGATGCTCGTTGGGGCGCTTTCTGCCGCAAGCGTGACGCTGTTTCACGTGAAACAGAGCGCCTGAGATCGATCTGGGTGAGCCCCAAAAACCTAACAGACATTGAGGCTGAACGGGTACTTGGTAAAGCGATTGAGCATGAATACTGCCTCGCTGAATTATTGCGTCGCCCTGAGGTCAGCTACGCCGCGTTGATGTCTCTCAATGATGGCGTCTATGCGAGCTCGGAGCTCGAAATGCCCAGTCCTGGTGACAAGAGTTTGCGACCGGTCGATGATGTGCGCTTCTACGCCGAGGTCCTCGAACAAGTTGAAGTCTCGGCTAAGTACTCAGGCTACATTGAGCGCCAAAAGGGGGAGGTGGCGCGGGCGGTTCACTATGAGTCACTTCGATTGCCTTTGGAGCTCGACTACATGCAGGTGTCGGCGCTGAGTATGGAGGCGCGCCAGACGCTGAATAAATTGAAGCCAGAGACATTGGGGCAGGCATCTCGCATCTCTGGGATTACGCCAGCCGCCATTTCCCTATTGCTGATTCATTTGAAGAAAGGAAGCTTGGGTCATCGTGCGATGAGTGTTGGCCAAGGCGCCGATCTGAAGGGGCTTGTTTGATGCAACCCCTGGAGTTGGAGTTGCGACAGGGGCTTGACGGTCTTGCGCTCGTGCTGGAGGACGCCCAGATTGATCAGTTGTTGAGTTACGTCAGCCTGATCCAAAGGTGGACCAAAGTCTACAATTTGACGGCGGTTCGTACGCCGCAGGAGATGTTGACGCATCACTTGCTGGACAGTTTGGCAGCGGTGAATCCATTGCGCCTGAAACTTGCTTGTCCCGGTGTTGGCGCAGTTCTGACGGAATCGACAATGCAGGCATCACGGATAAGACTGCTTGATGTAGGTTCTGGCGCGGGCTTGCCGGGTGTGGTTATTGCGATATGTTGCCCACAACTCGCGGTTGATTGCGTCGATTCTGTGGGTAAGAAGGCGGCGTTTGTCCAGCAAGTTGCGCTCACCTTGAAGTTGCTGAATTTGCGAGGACTGCATGCACGGGCCGAAACGTTGACTGACAAGTACACAGTCATTAGTTCTCGGGCCTTTGCCTCTTTATTTGATTTCGTCACCCTGTCGGAGAATGCGTTGGCGCCCGACGGTCTCTGGATGGCTATGAAGGGCAA
>CAYHDD010000356.1:0-4192 GCA_964355195.1 uncultured Rhodoferax sp.
GCTTCGCGATTGTGTTTCATGACTTTGTTCTCCAATGGTTGTAGATGAAAGGACTGAGGTGTGACGGCGAAATGTCAAAATACCGGTCAAAAAAAGCACTTCAAAAGTGATCCCCTCTCTGGGAGACGCCCAATTCTGTTACCAAAAGGCTCACTTCGTCAAAACTATTCTTTGTGACTTGCAGGAGCAGAACACGCTGTCCCACGCAGCCCGCCGTGCTTGACGCGAATGATCGCCGGAGTCGCTGGCCGCTATTGACTGGCCGCCAGCGCCCGCCGCCAGGCTCGATGTTCACCGACCAGCGGAGCCAAAGCCTCAGCGGCGTCCAGCAAGTGCGAAGCAGTGGATTTCCAGCGCGCCTGCTCACTGCCCTTCGCTGTGTCGGCAATCACCATGGCCAACTGGGCTTGAACCAGCAAGCCGGCACGGCGCTGCTGCGTGTCGGTGGCTGGCGCTTGATAGTTGGAAAAAGCTTGCCGAGCCAGGGCCTGCGCCGGTACGCTCTGTCCCAAACCGTGCAGGGCCTGCGCACGCTCGGCCTGCATCCAGGCCAGAGAGCGCGCGGCGTCCAGATTTTGGGGCTCAAACCGGCTTAAGTTTTCCCAGTGCGCCAGTGCGCGCTCCAGCACCGGCAGGGCCGCTGCAACGTGACCGGCCCGGCGTAAGGCACGGCCGTGGTGTGTTGCCAGTGTCGGAGCGCGCCCGGTCCACTTGTTGTTGACGGCGTCGGCGTGCTCACGCTCTAACTGAAGATTGGCGTCCCATCCTTCCTGCGTCGCCACCAGAGCCTCCTGGTCGCGCTGCAGGCGCAACAGCACACGACCCAGATTCGTACTTTCGGTCACGAGGGCATCACGGTACTCGACGTCCTTGGGCAAGGCGGCTACGGTTTCGCGCCGCTCAGACATCGCCAGCTGCGCTGCGACGAGCGCCTCATCCAGCGCGTCCAGCGAGTCATGCACGATGGCAATTTGGCCGTCCACGGAACCCAACAGGTAGGTGATTTCCGGGTGTTTGTCCTGTGCGTGAAGCTCGACCAGTTCCTCGCGTGCCGCCGCAAGTTCCGCCAGTGCCTGGTCAGCACGGTTCAAGTGCTGCATTGGGGGCTTGTAAAGCACTTGACTGATCAGATGGCGGGCCCGGGCGCGCTCCACGCGCAGCGACAACACGGCATCCAGGCGTCCAGCGTCTCTTGCCAAGTCAATGCCGCGACTCAACATCGGTGTCACTTCGG
This sequence comes from uncultured Rhodoferax sp., assembly GCA_964355195.1. Classification (GTDB taxonomy): domain Bacteria; phylum Pseudomonadota; class Gammaproteobacteria; order Burkholderiales; family Burkholderiaceae_C; genus Rhodoferax. The sequence continues at coordinate 1,235 of CAYHDD010000356.1, forward strand.
CCAAGGTCGCCAATGCCGCCTCGGGCTGACCGTTGCTGCGCTGGAGTCGTGCCCGTGTACCCAATGCGCGCCAGTACCAAATGAGGAAATATGCGTCCGCCTGTTTGGCCTCGCGCACGCTCCTGGCAAGGGCCAGAGCCTGATCCGCATGCTTTTGACCAGCCTCGGCGCGCTGTAGGGCGGTCGAGTTTTCGTTGAACTCGATGTCGGCCAGACGGGCGTAAGCCTGCGCCGCATCCGCACGCAAATCGACGTCGTCGCCACTGGCCTGCACGAGCCGGTCCAGGATGGCAGTGAGCTGATGCAGCAAGTCAGCTTTGATGGCCATGCCGCCTGGCACATAGGTCACCGCGTCGCCAAAGCGGAACACCGCGTCGCGCGTAATCTCCTTGATGCCGGTCAGCCGGCTTCGCGCCTGGTTCGCCTGCCAGGTTGAAATCGCGGTGCCTGCTACCAGCGAAGCGCTCAGCAACAGACCCAACACGGCCACAAGCCGGTGTCGGCGCAGCAGCTTCAAACTGACATAAGCCCAGGTCCGGGCGCGAGCATTGACGGGATGTCCGCTGAGGAAATTGCGGATGTCCTGCGCCAGGGCTTCGACGCTGGGGTAACGCCGTTCGACCGACTTTTCCAATGCCATCAGCAGGATGTTGTCGAGATCGCCCTTGAGGTGCTTTCGGGTCGCAATCCAGTTCGGGTCGGTCACCAGGTCGGGGCTCAGATTACTAGGTCGCGTCGGCTCCTCTTCCAGAACGCTGCGCGCCATCTCGGCCGGCGTTGTGGCGCTGCGCCCGGTCGGGCGCAGGCCGGTCAACAACTGGTACAGCAAGACACCCAGACTATAAATGTCAGTGCCGGTGCCGACCGGTTCGCCGCGCACCTGTTCCGGGCTCGCGTATTGCGGCGTAAAGGGGCGTGGCGATCCGACCACAGTATGCGCACCTGAACCACCCAATGGTTCGCCCGGATCAAGCGCCTTGGCAATACCGAAGTCGAGCAGCTTGACCTGACCCTGTGGCGTCACCAGGACATTGCTGGGCTTGAGATCGCGGTGCACCAGCAGGTTGCGGTGCGCGTAGGCGACGGCATCGGCGAGTTGAAGGAACAAGCCCAGGCGCTCCTCAATGGTCAGGCCGGCAGCCGTCAGGTCGATCGGCAGCCCCTCCACGTACTCCATCACAAAAAACGGTAAGCCATCGGCACTCAGACCGGCGTCCATCAGCGTCGCAATGTGCGGGTGGTTCATGCGCGCGAGAGCCTGGCGCTCGTGTGCGAAGTGCTGCAACACGGTCGTGCTGTCCATTCCACGCTTGAGTATCTTGATGGCGGCGCGCCCTTCAAAACTGCCATCGGCTCGACGCGCCTCAAACACCTCACCCATGCCGCCAAATCCAATGGCGTGCACTATCTTCCAGGCGCCGAGCTGCTCCCCAATCCGGCTCGGATCAGCCAACACATCTGCCGCCGCCGGTTCCCGCAAGAAATCGGTATGCAAACTCCCCGTTTGGTCCGGGTTGTAGTTCAACAGGGACCTGACTTCGGCTCGCACGGGCTCGTCCACGTCGGCCCTCGCCAGAAGCGCCTCGCGTTCGTCCACCGGCAGATCAACCGCCTGCTCGTAAAGGCTTTTGACCACGACCCAGTTCGATGACGTACTCAGCTCGTGTGTTGGCATAGACAGTTGGGGTGTGACAGCAAATCAATATTCATGTGAAGCAAACCCATACCGCCGCCCGCCGGCGGGCAAACGACTCGTTGCAGGGTTCTTGTAGCAGGCTCTTACAGGTATACGGTGATTTTGCTCGCAGCAAGGCTCACCTCAGCCTATTTCTTGCGCTCAAACCATAAGAATTCCACAAGCTGCCTTGCGCAGCGACATGGTATCTTCGCTATATGCAGGACCGACCCCAGGACATCACCGCTTGGCTCAATGCGCTCGACGTGGGCGAACAGCCCCATGCGCCCGCTGTGGGCAATTCGTTGTTCGCCTGGCTTTACGAAGATCTGTACCGCGTCGCGCGCAACCACATGCGCAAGGAGCATCCTGGGCACACGCTGAGCGCCACCGCGCTCACACACGAGTCCTGGTTTCGCATGACCGAGCAGACGCGCACCCAGTGGGCCAGCCGCGCTCACTTTCTGGCGGTCGCCTCGACCATCATGCGACGCATTCTGGTGCACCACGCCGCAGCCAAGCGAGCCGAGAAGCGCGAAGTTGAACTGGCACCACTGACACTGGCGGAAAACCTGGCGCTGCCGTCGCAGGACCGCGATGTGGTCGCGATTCACGAAGCCTTGCTGGCGTTCGAAGCGGTTGACCCCCGCGCCGCGCGCGTGGTGGAGCTCAAATTCTTCGGCGGCATGGAGAACACCGAGATCGCCGAGGCGCTCGACATTTCAGTGGCCACCGTCAAGCGCGAGTGGAATCTGGCGCGCGCCTGGCTGTTGCGGGAACTCAGCTGCCAGTGACAGCCGAGCGGCCCGCAGACCCGAGAAAGGCCAACACACCCTGCGCGGCACGGCGTCCGCTGGCCAGGCAAGCAGTCATCAAGTAGCCACCGGTCGGCGCTTCCCAGTCGAGCATCTCACCGGCGCAGATTACTCCCGGCCAGCCGGCCAGCATCAGGTCGGGATTCATGGCTTCGAACTGCACACCACCGGCGCTGCTGATGGCTTCATCGAGCGGACGTGGCGCGGCCAGCGTGATCGGCAGGGCCTTGATGGCACTGGCGAGTCGCTGCGGGTCATGCGCAGCGTCCTTGCCCAAGACCTCGTACAGGATCGCTGCCTTGATGCCCTCGAGTCCCAAGCGACTTTTCAGATGACTCGACAGCGAACGCGAACCGCGCGGGTGCGTCACCTCGGCGAGCACACGTTGCGCGTCGTGATCGGGCAATAGATCGAGTTCGAACTTCGCCACCTCGTGCGCCATGATCTCGTCTCGCCACAAGCCCGACG
>CAYHDD010000357.1:0-4184 GCA_964355195.1 uncultured Rhodoferax sp.
GCAATCCCGCCCATCCAGAGCCCGGCGCAAACAGCAAGGACGGCTTTCAGAGCATCCAGGCCAACCACAATGACAAAGTCGCACCCGCCGTAAACCCTACCGACATTGCGGGCCCCAGCGTTGCCACTGCCAGCGAGCCGGATGTCGGCGGCGTGGGTCAGCAGCACCCAGTAGTAGGCAGCATTCAGGCAACCCAGGCCATAGGAGGCTACGATGACAGCAAACCAGCCAGCATTCATGTCCGCATGTTCCATGACGGTCGGGAAAATTTGATCGTAGCAGCGTGCCTTGGCCTTTGCAGCGCCCCAACGCGCAACATGCGCAAAAGAATTTGACCGGGAATCCGGCTCCACGGATACTTTGCAACGGAGAATACGGATTCACCAAGCTCAAGAGCATGCAACTGAAATTCAAGCATTCAACCCGACGCCTGCTGACGCTGCTGGCTCTTCTGCCGGTGGCGCTGATGGTGCTGGGCACGCTCTACATGCTCGGAATGACGCATCTGGAAGGCAGCCCGCGCACCTTTCTGCAAGGTTTGCAGTGGGCCTCTGAAACCATTACCAACACGGGCTACGGCGCTGACAGTCGCTGGAGTCATCCGGTCATGGCTTTGTTCGTGATCGTGACCCCGTTTATCGGCCAGGCGCTGATCTTCCTGATCTTCCCGGTACTGGTGCTGCCCTACTTCGAAGACAAGTTCGAGGTGCGCCTGCAGCACACGCTGCCGCCGATGGGCGGCAAGGTGCTGTTCTACCGTTACGGGCCGGCCATCGAGTCCTTGCTGGAAGAGTTCAAAAGCGTCAACAGCCCGTTTGTCATCCTGGAGGAAGACCTGGCCACGGCGCGGGACCTGCGAGATCGTGGCTACAACGTGGTCTTCGGCAGACCGGCCGAAGACCCCTCGGTGCTGACCCACATCGACCAGGCGCGTGCCGTGGTCACCAATGCCGGCGACCATGCCAACGCCACCTGCACCCTGATGGCGCGTGAGAACGGCTTCACTGGCCCGCTCTATGCCCTGGCGAATGATCCGCTCTACCGCATGCCCATGCTTCAGATCGGCGCCACCGATGTCTTCACGCCAGCGCATGTGCTGGGCGCAGCGATGGCGGCCAGCGCCAGCACGCGCATCAGCCCACCGGCCGAGGGCATGCACCTGTTGGGTAGCGCCGTCGGCATGGCTGAATTCAGGGTCCGCGCTGGCAGTCTGCTGGCCGGCAAGCGCCTGGGTGACCTGCATCTGCGCGAAGAACATGGCGTTTCGGTCATCGGACAATGGTCGGGCGGCGCTTTTACCACCACCAAAGGCCCTGAAACGCGGATCGAGCCCGGCGCCATTCTGGTGATTGTGGGCCGTCCGAGCAGCCTGGAAGCGGTAGAGCGCATGGCGATGCCGATCCGGCGCACCGGCCCGATTGTGTTGGCCGGCTACGGCGCGGTCGGGCAAAAGGTGATTGAAATGCTGCATGACGCAGGCGAATCCTACGTCGTGATCGACAAGGTCGCCGCCCCAGGCGTTGAGGTGGTCGGCAGCATCCTGGAACGCAGCACACTGGAGCGGGCCAAGGTGCGCGAAGCCAGTGCCGTCATCCTGGCCTTGAGCGACGACAGTGAATCAGTCTTTGCCACTGCCGTGGTGCGCGACTACGCGCCCGAGGTGCCGCTGATTGTGCGTGTCTTGCGCGCTCCCAATACGGCACGCTTGTACCGCTCAGGTGCTGACTTCGCCATTTCGGTCGGTCACGTTGCCGGCCGAATTCTGGCCTACCATCTTCTTGGTGAGCAGGTCATTCACGTTGAAAATCGCATCAAATTCGTGCGCCTGAAAGCGGGCTCCCTGGTCGGCAAGCATCCGTGGCACGGCGAAGCGCTGGAGCGCACCGGCGCCAAGATCGTCGCCGTCGAGCGTGAGAACCAAGTCGTGGTCGAGTTCGACGAGAGTTTTGTCGTGCAGGCCGACGACGCCCTCTACGTCTGCGGCTCAATCAGCAGCCTGGAGCGCTACCAGCGCGAGTTCCAGGCAGGAGCTGCGGCGCAAGGGCGGGGGTAGGCGCTCACCATTCCATTTCCAAATCATTCGTGTTTAGGCGGCGAGCCGCAGGCAGTGCTGTAGCACGGCAAGGCGAGACAACAACGACAAGGATTTGGAAGTGGAATTAACGAAAATCCCGGCTGCTGGTGGCCAGTGCTCCCAACAAGTGCGTCAGATCGACCAGGCGCTTGGCAATCACGTGGCGCACCTCGCCGCCGCTGTCTTCATCCCGCTGCCAGACACCGTACACCGCCAGCAGACGTGACTGGTAGACCTCCTGGCGAAAGCGCTCCTTCACGTCTTTCCAGACAATCACGTTGACGCTGCCGGTCTCGTCTTCGAGCGTGACAAAGACCACGCCCTTGGCGGTTTGCGGCTGCTGGCGCATGGTGACGATGCCACAGGCGCGCACCAGTTTGCCGCTGGTATAAGCTTGCATTTGCGCCGCCGTCAGCAGCCTCATCTTTGCCAGTTGCTGGCGCAGCAACAGCAAGGGGTGCGAGCGCAGCGTAAGCCCGAGCGCGGCGTAGTCGAAGACGACTTCCTGACCCTCGCTGGCGGCGGGCAGTTGCAGGCGCTCTTCGTTGACCGGGACGCCTTTGAGCAGTTCGGGCTCGCTCTTGAGGGCAGAGGCGTCCCACACCTGCTGACGGCGGTGACCCGACAGGCTGATAAGGGCATCAGCGCTGGCCAGCGCCTTCAGGTCGCCAGCGTCCAGCACGGCACGCAGGGCCAGGTCTTCGGTGCTGGCAAATGGGCTCTCCTGCCGCGCCGCGACAATGCGCTGCGCCGCTGCCTGAGCCAGGCCGCTGACCAGACGCAGGCCCAGGCGGACAGCGGGTTGTGCCAACCCGCAATGGGGGTCAGAGCCCGATTTCGTGGAAGGCAGCGTGGATCGAGGCTCTCGGTGGTCGAAATCGGGATCCGACCCCGATTGCTCAGACTGCGTGCCTCGGATCGTGTGCTGGTCGAAATCGGGATCTGACCCCAATTCGAGGGTGCAATCCCAGTCGCTGTGCAGCACGTCCACCGCGCGCACTTCGACGCCGTGGCGGCGCGCGTCCTGCACCAGTTGCGACGGGGCGTAAAAGCCCATCGGCTGACTATTGAGCATGGCGGCCAGGTAGCAGGCGCTCTCGTGGCGCTTGAGCCAGCAACTGACGTAAACCAGCAGCGCAAAACTGGCGGCGTGACTCTCCGGAAAGCCGTATTCGCCAAAACCTTCGATCTGCTTGAAGATGGTGTCGGCGAACTCCTGCGTGTAGCCGCGCGCCAGCATGCCACTGACCATGCGTTCGTAGAATTTGTGCACACCACCCTTGCGTTTCCAGGCCGCCATCGAGCGGCGCAGGCTGTCTGACTCACCAGCGCTGAAACCGGCCGCCAGCATCGCGATTCTCATCACCTGCTCCTGAAAAATGGGCACGCCCAAGGTGCGCTTCAAGGCACCTTTCAGGCTCGGGCTGGGGTAAACCACCTGGTCCGGCTGGGCACGCGCCTTCAGGTAGGGGTGCACCATGCCACCCTGGATCGGGCCGGGTCGCACAATCGCCACTTCGATCACGAGATCGTAAAAACAGCGCGGCTTCAGGCGCGGCAGCATGCTCATCTGGGCGCGGCTCTCGATCTGGAACACGCCCACGGTATCGGCCTTGCAAATCATGTCGTAGGTAGCCGGATCTTCAGCCGGGACGTCCTGCATCGAAAAAACCTGCCCGCGGAGCGTGCTAATCAGGCTCAGGCAGCGCCGAATGGCGCTCAGCATGCCCAGCGCCAACACATCGACCTTGAGCAGTCCTACCGCATCCAGGTCGTCCTTGTCCCACTGGATGATGGAGCGCTCCGGCATGGCGGCGTTCTCCACCGGCACCAGGCGAGTGAGCTTGCCCTGCGTCAGCACAAAGCCGCCGACGTGCTGGCTCAGGTGGCGCGGGAAGCGTTGCAGATCGGTGCTCAACTGCAACCAGAGCTGCAACTGGCGCTCGCTCGGCGGCACAAAGTCCGGCCCGATGCGCTCCAGCGCCGACTGCAAGCGCTCCGCCAGCACCTGGCGGCTGTACATGCCCGGGTGCTCCTTGGCCAGCGCCGTGATCAGCGCCTCGTCAATGCCGAGCGCACGCCCGACGTCGCGCAAGGCGCTGCGTGGCCG
>CAYHDD010000358.1:0-4178 GCA_964355195.1 uncultured Rhodoferax sp.
TCAGGTGTCTGAAAATCAATCAACTGCACCACCGGGTCGACCTCGCCGGTCAGCTCGTTCACATCCACCTGTGCCTTGATCAGCAGTGTTTGCACTGCCTCATTGGCTTCCAGCAAGGTGCGCCTGGGCTGGCGCAAGAGCTGGTTGTGCAGGTCTTCGAGCTGCCGGTCGGTCAACCAAGTGCGGCCATCGGGCAGGGTGTTGATGCGGCGCACGACAGCGTCAAACACGCTGCTCAGCAACCACTGCCTGAAGTTGCGGCGCAGACTGATGCTGGCGTCCTGCGGTATGTCCGTACCCTGGTCGATCACCGTCCAGCCTTGCGCCGCAAGCTGCTGCAAAAACGGTTGCTCGACTTCGGTGTATTCGCTCATGGCATTCCGGCGTCTTGGCTGGCCAGCCATTGCTCGCCACGTTTGGTCAGGCGATAGCGTTGTTTGGTACTGCGTGGACTTTCGGGTGCGGTCATTTCCAGAAGTTTTGCGGCCATGGCGGGTGCCAGATAAGCTCGGCGAAAATGGTCTGCATTCTTCAGTCCCATGCTTGCCTGCAGTTCTGGACGAGACATTTCGCCCCTGACCTTCAGCAGCAGTGCCACCACTTCCGGGGTCACATCCATGGTCACATCCATGGTCACATCCATGGTGCCTTGTTCGGTCGGCTGTTCCGCCAGCGGGTGCACCGGCAGCCGCACCACATAGGCCAGGCGCTCATCGTCGGTTTCAAACCGCGGCGCTGGCGAGCCATTCGCCGCCATGGCTTTCAAAATCTTGGGCACGCCGGTAGAGCGTCCTTCGGTCAAATCCAATTCCTTCAAGAACTCGCCGATGCGTCGGTTACGGTAGCGGCGACTCACGGCCCGGCCAGCCTCAAAGTCGGCCAGATTGATGGAGCGGTCTGGTCCCGGAAAACTCAACACCATCAGTTCTTTGCGGTCGATGCGCACCTCAATCGGCTCGCGTTCCTCATACGAGCGGTGGTACACCGCATTCACCAGCGCCTCCTCAATTGCCACGTACGGAAAATTCCATAGCCGCGTGGCCTCGGCCCGGTCCGGATGCTTGATAACAGTCTCGAACAAATAGTTCCCCTGGATGTATTCCAGCGCCCACCGTGTGATGCGCGCCAGCGGTCCTTTGAAAACTTTCTCGATAAACCGGTCGCCGCCCGCACCCTCGGGAAACCACACCACATCAATCTGCGTGTAGGGGAAAAAGCGCTCAGGTGTTTCGTTGAAAAACAGCAGACCCACATTCTTGGGCCAGGGCGATTCGCTCGGGCCGCCCACCACATTCATCTGCCGCCCCAGTTCTTCTACGCTCATCTGGGGTGCATCTTCTGCCAGGGCGCTGCCGACTTCGGTCAAATATTCCAGCATCAATGGCTTGGACAAATCGCTTAGTTGGGCCTGCTGCGCAAAGCGGTCATCCCACGGCACTTGCGCCGTCAGACTCACGAGCTCTTGTTCGGTTTCACCCTTGGCCTCCACCGTGCTGCTGTAGCGGCGGATGTAGTAATGCCAGGTCTTGTGCCGGGCACTCACCGACGCGGGCGCCTTGTACGGCCGGTGCATGCCGCCAGGTGCCTGCAGCACGATGAGCTGGCGGCCCTCGACCTCCTGCACGCTCAGGGCCGGGAAGTAGGGCGGTTGAATCAATTGGCAGGCCGCCAGCAGTTCCTGTTGAATCTTGTCGAGTTGATTTGCAGCCAGGCCCGCCGGCGGAAAAACGGGTTGCCCGTTGGCATCGCAATCCTGCCCAATCACAACATAGCCACCGCCCAGGTTTTCAAAGTCATTGGCAAACGCGCAGAGGGTGCGAAGCGTGGCATCAGGGTTCCAGCCTGCCTTGTACTCGATGCGCTCGCCTTCCACCCTGCGCTGGCGCAGCAGGTCGTTCAGGTTGATGGGCAGCTTGTCAGGCATGGGCGGCTACATTGTCCGGGGAATCGAGCTTGACCGCGACCTTGCCGGTCAGCAGGTCTTGCATGAGGCCGAGCTTTTGCTTCTTTAGCTTTTGAAGCTGTTCGCGATCTTGATTAATTTTGTTGGTGACTTGCTGAAACTTGGCTTGAATCGATAACTGCTCTGCCAAGGATGGCAGTGGTACCACCAAGGTTTTTAGCGTACTGGATTGGATGGCATCCATGATGCCACCTTGCATTGACTTACGAAACCACGCTTGTGCCCACGCTGCGTGGTTTAGTTGCCAGCAGACCAATTCAGGAATGATGCGTTCAGTGTCAAAGGTCATGGTCCACAAATGCTTGGATGACAGTGCGATCTCGATGGCAGCGGGGACAACGCAACACCGCCCAACCGTTCCCATGATCGTGATGATTACATCGCCGGGGCGGACGCGATAACGTGCGAGTTCGCGAAATTTCCTTTCGCTTACAAAGCGCTGAAAGTCTGCACTGAAGCGCTCCACATGAATGTTGTCTATACCCAAAAACGGGATGCCTTCTTCCACTAACTCGTGTTTCAGAAGCGCACTGCCGAACGGTCCACTTCGGATGTTGTTTGGGACCGGGGCCAACAGAGTTTCAAGAGCCGCAACGTCCCACTCCTTCGGAATCCACCCAATCGCTGTTTCCTGATACAGCTCTGGCGCTTGGTCGCGGGGTGGGCGTGGTTGGCCGTCGGGGAGCACGCCACGGGTGAAGAGGTCGTGCATCAGGCCGGCTTTGATGTGCTGGTATTTCTCGATCAGCGCTTCGGTTTGTTCGATGGCGGTGTCGATCGTGGCGAGGACAGCGGCGATTTTTTGCTGCGTGCTGGGTTCGGCGGGATACCGGATCGCTATCCGCTTTATCCCGGCCATGTCCAGCATAAGCACCGTAGTGCCCCTGGCATATTTGCGCATACCCCGCCGATAGATATCGGTGCAAAGCAGGTAATACAAAAATTGCGGGACGATCCGATGGTTCAGATTTAGGCGCGTTACATGGTGCGAAAACAAAACGGTTTCGTGTCGCAAGGCTTCTGGAACCAATGCGGGTACGCCAATGATGTCGCCGCCAGGTGTCACATCCGTATTCGCAATGACAAGGTCTTTGGAGTTGAGCGAGTCCGACTTTGTGAAGTGTCCCGAAAAAAACTTTAGGCCCTTCTTGTTGTACCCACCATCCTTCAAGAACGACTTCATGTTCAGGTACGGGTACCCGTCGTCAGGATCTTCTTCTAGCGTTGCGTCAGAGTAGCCAATCCCGCGTCGGATTACCGCGATTGAGCCAAGCGAGTCAACTTGCCACTCACTCATACCCCAACTCCACCAAATACCTCTGCAACGCACTCGCCGCCGCATCGCGCTCGGCTTCGATCTTCCGGGCAGTGACGGCGTATTTGCGCCACAGGTTTTCGATGGCGGCAACGCAGGCACGCTGGTCGGCGCGCAGGTAGTGCTGGTAGCTGGCCATCAGCACCTTGCCCAGGCGCTCGACAATGATGACGCGGGCTTCGTCGGCGCTGATTTTGAGTCGAGCTTGCGCCACCAGCGCATCTTTCTTGTCGCTGGTGGTTTTGATGTGGGCCTTGAGGGTTTTGGCTTCGTCCTCCAGCGCCTTGTGGCGCTTGAGCTGGGCTTCGATGCGTTCGCCCTCTGCCTGAAATGTTTTCCAGTCGCCCAGCGCCGGGTCACGCTTGGCGGCCTTGGCCATACCTTTGGCGTCTTTCAGTGTGGCCTTGAGCGTCTTGACTTCATCAGCGGGCAGCACGCCAGTGTCGTCCGTGTCCTCAAAGTCCTCCTCGCTGGCGGCGGCGAACAGAGCTTGCAACTCGGCCAGTCGGGCGTGTTGCGTCTCCAACTCGGCCAGCACCTGCGGGAACTGGCTTTGCAGGATGTCGTCGTCGGGTATCAGCTCCGGCCCCCAGCCGCTGGCGGCGATGGATTTGAGGTCGGGCTTGAGGTCGTCCACATAGCGGGCGAAGGCGCCGCGGATCTGGTGACCGGTGAGCAGGGTGTTGCCGGCGAAGGCCTGCTCGATGCCGGCGAGCAGGGCACGGCGCAGTTCGTAGACGTTGCCCTTCTGGCCGTTGCTGGGGGCGAGGGCTGCGATCAGCGGCAGGTTGGTTTGCCACCAGGCTTCGAGGGTTTGCAGGAAGTTGGCGTGGGTTGCGGCAACGCTGGGATCGGTTTTGACTTGCTCGGCGATGGTGCGGCGGTCGGTGATTTCTGGGG
>CAYHDD010000359.1:0-4178 GCA_964355195.1 uncultured Rhodoferax sp.
TGATGAACTGTGAAGGCCATGACTGCGGCTTGAACGAGCACACGCATGCCGAGTGTGCCGTCGGCGGCAGCGCGCACGGCTACCTTGAATTCAGTGCCGCTGACCGCTGGATCGTCTCGCTGCTGCAAGAGGTCGAGGGCAATCTCGCCAACGGTTTTGCCGAGTACCGCCTGGACATCGTCGCCAACATCATTTACGACTTCATCTGGAACGAGTTTTGCGACTGGTATCTGGAAATCGCCAAGGTCCAGTTGCAGCAGGGTAATGCGGCGCAGCAGCGCGCCACACGCCGCACGCTGATCCGCACGCTGGAGGTCATCCTGCGTCTGGCACACCCGCTCATCCCCTTCGTCACCGAGGAGCTGTGGCAAAAGGTCGCGCCAGTGGCGGCTCGCGCCGATGAGTCGGTGTCGATTGCCAACTATCCGCAGGGCCAACCGGAGCGCATTGACGCCCAGGCAATGGCCCAGGTCGGAAAGCTTAAGGCGCTGGTCGACGCATGTCGCAACCTGCGCGGCGAGATGAACGTTTCGCCCGCCACGCGACTGCCGTTGTTCGTGGTTTCAGGTCAGGCGACGGAAGCCGGCTTCCTGCAGCAGGTGGCACCCGTGCTGCGCGCGCTGGCCAAGCTGAGCGAAGTGCGCATTTTTGATGACGAGGCCGCCTGGTCCAACGCCGCTCAAGCGGCACCCGTCGCCATGGTCGGCGAAGCGCGCATTTGTTTGCACATGGAAATCGACGTGGCGGCCGAGAAGCTTCGCCTTGGCAAGGAGGTCACGCGACTCGAAGGCGAGATTGGCAAGGCGCAGGGTAAGCTGGCCAACCAGGCCTTTGTTGCCAAAGCACCCGCTGCCGTGATTGACCAGGAGCGCAAACGCGTGGCTGATTTCGAGGCCACGCTGATCAAGCTCAGGGAGCAGTTGACGCGCTTGGGCTAGGCTCAGCGCCGGGGCCGGGACCGGCCCTAACGTCGGCGCAAGACGTGGTGAAACTCGTCTCCAATGGCCTTCTGCTCCACCAGTTCATGGCCGGTCTGCTTGGCGAAGGCGGCAAAATCACGCATCGAGCCGGGGTCGGTCGCACGCACCTTGAGCGTCTGCCCGCTTGTCAGCTCAGTCAGTGCCTTCTTGGCTTTCAGAATCGGCAGCGGGCAGTTCAGGCCACAGGCATCAAGCTCTCGGTCAATTTGCATTGGAGTTCCTTCGAATGGGCTGAATTTTAGAGTTCTTGAGTTGTCACCGGCTTGGGGAATTCGATGAACTTCGGATCATGACCGCGCGAGCGCAACCAGTCGGCCAGGGCCTGCCCGGTGCCAGCCCGCCAACACCTCACCGCGTCGAGCGCAAAAAGCCGGTAATCGACCAATTCGGGCGACAGCCTCACTTCACCCTCACACACCGCATGGTAGGCCACAATGATCTGGTTCATGCGTTGAAAGTCGTAGACGCCAATCAAATTCAGCGCGCTTGTGCTCAGGCTGGTTTCTTCCATGATCTCACGGCGCATGCCGTTCTGGGGCGACTCACCGGCTTCGAGAAAGCCGGTGATCAGGGCAAACATCTTGCCCGGCCAGGCCGCGTTTTGTGCCAACAAGACCTTGCCTTCGTACTCGATCACCGCTGCCAGCACCGGGGTCGGGTTGTTCCAGTGGGTGTAGCCGCAGGCAGCGCAGCGCAGACGCTCTTTGTCGCCGCCATCCTCGGCCATCGTCGAAAGGCTGAGCGGCGCCGCGCACTGCGGGCAAAAGCGAAAGGCCGGACTCATGCTGGAAAGACGCCGGTTGAAAGATAGCGTTCGCCACGGTCGCAAACCACGAACACGATGGTGGCGTTGCTTTCGCGCCGGGCAATCTGCTGCGCCACCGAACAGGCACCGGCCGCTGAAATGCCGGCAAAAATGCCTTCTTCACGCGCCAGTCGGCGACACATGTCTTCCGCCGCTTCCTGGCTGACGTACATCAGCTCGTCGACCTGGCTCGGGTCGTAGATCTTGGGCAGGTATTCTGGTGGCCATTTGCGGATACCCGGAATGCGCGAACCCTCCATCGGTTGCACACCAATCACCTTGACCTTTGGATTCTGCTGCTTCAGGAAGCGCGCGACACCGGTGATGGTGCCGGTGGTGCCCATGGCGCTGACAAAGTGCGTAATTTGGCCCTGCGTATCGGCCCAGATTTCCGGTCCGGTGGTCTCGAAATGAATGCGCGGATTGTCGGCGTTGGCGAATTGGTCGAGCACGCACCCTTTGCCGTCGCGCTGCAACTGCTCGGCCAGATCGCGCGCGTACTCGATACCGCCACTCTTGGGCGTCAGGATCAGTTCGGCACCAAAGGCCTTCATGGTCTGTGCGCGTTCGATCGACAGGTCTTCGGGCATGATCAGAATCATGCGGTAGCCCTTGATGGCAGCGGCCATGGCCAGCGCAATGCCGGTATTGCCCGAGGTGGCTTCAATCAGGGTGTCGCCGGGGTGGATGTCGCCGCGTTCCTGTGCGCGGCGGATCATCGACAGCGCCGGCCGATCTTTCACAGAACCGGCCGGATTATTGCCTTCGAGCTTGCCCAGAATCACATTGCCGCGCGCGGCATTTTCTTCGGCTCCGAGGCGCTGCAAACGCACCAGGGGAGTCTTGCCAATGGAATCTTCAATGGTTGGATATTTCATAGTTCACACTGTGCCATAATTCCGGCCTCAGCACCTTGCCCGGGTGGCGAAATTGGTAGACGCGCCAGACTCAAAAACTGGTTCCGAGAGGAGTGTCGGTTCGATTCCGACCCCGGGCACCATTGATAAGTCCGCAACGTTCCAAGAACGTCCGGACTTTTTCATTTCTCCTCTGAAAACCTGCTTTCTGTCGTGCGATAGCGTCCGACGAAGTATGCCACGTTCCAGACCAAAATGGGGTAAGAAATGGGGGCACGGTTTTCGAAAACCGGGGGCATACGATTTAATGGCACCATGCCCCCCGCAATGGCCGAAGGCCAGCGGCCAGCCAGGTTCACAACCCCCTTACCGCCACGCCGCATGTAGCCAGGCTCTGCCGCCAAATTCACCCCCAACTAGAAACGCTCAGGGAGTACCTTGCACACCGCACAAAAGGAACCCGGCACGGCGGCCGGGTTGAACCCTTGCGGGCCATGCTCAGGGAGGAAGGGCATGGGGGCTTGCGCCCGGTCGGACTGTACCAAGGGCTACCTGTCATGTTTCATCATCGGGGTACTCTGGCCAGCCGTGGATCGCGTCATCATCAAAGTCGCAGGCATCAAATAGCACCACATGCGCAGGCGTGCCAGCGTCACCGACACGCGCCCCGAATGCGCCGGGCGTCAACAGTTCCCCCATATTGGGGGCATGGCGTATTTCGGCATCCTCGTGCAGCCAGTAACCCAGCAGCGCCAGCCACACGCGCAAAGATAGGCGCGGGCAGGCATCGCCTGTCGTTTGTCGCAGCAAGCCGCGTAGCTGCCAGGTGCGGATTGCGGCCCCGTATTGGTTGCCACGTGCCAGGGCAGCATCGATCAGGTCGCCCGCCGCTTCCATTTCAAGTTCCAACACGCATGGCAATGCTTCGGGCAGGCTGGGCAGGCGTTCGGGCGCGGGGTCGTGGTTAGGTGTGTAGCGGGCACCCTTCACGCGGCCCGGCTCAAGGTGTCGCTTGCGCCACCGCTGGGCACGCTCTAGCGTGTCCGTGGGCATCCCCCGTTTCGCGTGGCGTGACACTATCGCCGGGCTTACGCCTAGCAGGTTGGCAAGTTCTTTTTGTTGCATGATTTACCTAACTCAAAAAATGAACCGTAACGGCCCGGAATGACTGCGAATTAACCTAATAGAAAAAAATATTTCCTAGCGCGATGTCGTGGTCAGAATGGCCCGTACTGCGAAAGGCCAGAAAGGACCCGAAGCCGGGGGTGCCCCCGCCCCCCCCTGCACCGTGCCAGGCCACCAGCACCAACAGTCAGCCGCCGGGCACGTTGCCAGCGCATCGGCTGGGCTTGTGCTTCGGGGTGTCGTGTTTTGGACTGCGACAACTGCGAACACTGCGACACCCGCATAGATACTGGGTTTGCGTGTCCGCAGTCTGTCCGCAGTCAGTGCGACAACTGCGGACAAATCTTTCCGGGTAAGTCCAAGGGCGTGCGGTCGTTCCTTGCTCTGGTATCTGGTGCCAGTAAATGCAGG
>CAYHDD010000360.1:0-4177 GCA_964355195.1 uncultured Rhodoferax sp.
CACTGATCTCGGCCTTCGCCTTCAACTTCAACAACTTCGTGCTGATCTCGCTGCTCACCGACGGCCGACCCGACTACCTGAACACCAAGCTACCAGCCGGCACCACCGACATTCTGGTGAGCTACACCTACCGCATCGCCTTCACCGACAGCGGGCAAAACTTCGGTCTGGCGGCGGCCATCAACACGCTGGTGTTTGCCATGGTGGCGCTGATGGCGCTGGCGCAGCTCAAGCTCAGTCAACAGGCAGCCAAGAAGGGGTAAGCAGACATGGCGATCGTTACCGGCAAAAAGCAACGTTGGCGCGTTCTGGCGGCACACGCCGCGCTGTGGATTCTGCTGGCGCTGACGCTGTTTCCGCTACTGGCCGTGCTCAGCATTTCTCTTCGCCCCGGCAACTACGCCACGGGCTCGCTGATTCCGGCCAGCATCAGTTTCGAGCACTGGCAACTTGCGCTCGGTTTTGCCTACACCGCGCCGGACGGCAGCGTCACCCAACCGCCCTTTCCGGTGCTGCTGTGGCTGTGGAACTCGGTCAAGATTGCCTGCATTTCTGCGGCACTCATCGTCACCATCTCGACCACCGCCGCCTATGCCTTTGCGCGCCTGCAATTCAAGCGCAAGACGCTGATTCTCAACAGCATGATGCTGCTCCAGATGTTCCCGGTGACGGTCGCCCTGGTCGCCATCTACGCCATCTTCGAAGGCGTCGGCAACCAGGTGCCCTGGCTGGGCATCGAGACGCACGCCGGCCTCATCGTGGCCTACCTCGGCGGCGTGGCGATGCACATCTGGACCATCAAGGGCTATTTCGAGAGCATTCCGACCGAAATCGAAGAATGCGCCAAGGTCGATGGCGCCAGCCACTGGCAGGCGTTCCGGTTGGTACTGTTGCCGATGGCGGTGCCGATCCTGATGGTCGTGTTTGTACTGGCCTTCATCGGCACCATCATCGAGTACCCGGTGGCCTCGATCCTGCTGCGGGAGGAGCCCAACCTGACGCTGGCGGTGGGCTCCAAGTTCTACCTGTATGAGCAAAAATACCTTTGGGGCGACTTTGCCGCCGCCGCCGTGCTGTCGGGTCTGCCGATCACGCTGGTGTTTCTGCTGGCGCAGCGCTGGATCGTGTCGGGCTTGACCGCCGGTGGCGTCAAGGGCTGAGGCGCGCAGTGCGGCAGCGCGGGCACTTCTGGCGGCACAGCCTGCTGGCCGCTTGCAGCGCCCTGGTGCTGGCACACAGCAGCGCCCAAGCCGACTCAGGCCGCCCAGCCAAGCCTTGCCAGGCCGCCCCTCTCTCAGCTCGGGCACTCTACCTGCGCGGCACTTTCAACAGTTGGAACGCCACCGAGCAGCAGAAATTTGTCTGGGCCTGCAATCGATATGAGCTCGTCACCCAAATTGACGGTCTTCACAAATTCAAGCTGGCCGACGAAGACTGGTCGGCCGACGCCGATTTTGGGGCCAGCAGCACGGCCACGCGACTGGCGCTCAGGGGCTCCGAACTCCGACACAATTTCAACGGCCTGCACCGATTCACCCTGACCATGGACTTTCAGAACCAACCACCCGCATTGAGCATCGAGAGCTGCCCCTCGGGCGCACCACTCGGTCAGACCACGCTGTTTCTGCGTGGCAGCATGAACAACTGGGCGGCGCTTGACGACTACGCCTTCCAGTACAGCTGCGACGCCTATTACCTGAACGTCAATTTGCCGACACGCCACGAGTTCAAGATTGCCGACGCTGCCTGGCAAGAGGCCACCAGCTTCGGCAGCGCCTCCAGCACTGCACTGGTGCCCGGTGGCGCCGGTAACTTCTCCTACAACTTTGATGGCGAGCACACCGTGCGGCTGGCCTTTCCCGGTGGCAAGCCGCAACTCAGCATTGGCGAGAAGAGCTTCGCCGCACCGGGACAACGCGCGGTCACCGATCCGCTCGCCCTGAGCTTGAGATTTGATTCCCGTGCGACCCCCGACAAGACACCCTTTGGTGCCACGGTTGCGGGCACTAGCGTCAACTTCGGCATCAGCGCCCGGCCCGGCGTCAACAAGCTGACACTGGTGATCGAGCAGCGACGCCTGGAAGGCAACCAGGAGGTTCTGCACTACACAGAGCTGGCCCGCCTCCCGATGACGCGCAACGCTCAAGGGGCACTTGAGCGCTGGAGCACCAGCTACCGCTTTGCCGACATCGGCGTCTATGGTTACTGGTTCGAGGCCGAGATCGACGGCAAGGTCTTTGTCTACCAGAACAATACCGATCCGATCTTCTGGACCCGTGAAAAGGGCTCCGGCGGTGTCGGTGAGGTCATCGAAAAATCGCTCTCAGCAAAGGGGATCCGCCGCTTTCGTCAAACCGTTTATGCCGCCGATTTCAAGGTGCCGGAGTGGGCGCCTGACATCGTTTATTACTACATCTTCCCTGACCGCTTTCGCAATGGCGACCGACGCAACGACCCGCAACCGGGTGTCGCCAAATACCACGACACCACGGTGGAACTGCACCAGAACTGGCTCGACAAACCCTGGCGCCCAGGCAGCGGCGATGGCTCGGACAGCACCTACAACAACGACTTCTTCGGCGGCGACCTGGCCGGCATCATCGACAAGCTCGACTACATCAAAGACCTGGGCGCCAACACGCTCTACCTGACACCGATCTTCAAAGCGTCCAGCAACCACAAGTACGACACCGCCGACTACAAGAACATCGACCCCGCCTTTGGCACGAATGACGACTTTGTGCGCCTGACGCAGGAAGCGGCCCGGCGTGGCATGCGCGTCATCACCGACACCAGCCTGAACCACACCGGAAGCGACTCGATCTACTTCGACCGCTTTGGCAACCACAAGTCCAGCGGCGCTTTCCAGGACGGCAGGATTCGCAGCGATTCGCCCTACCTGAGCTGGTACAGCTTCGACGCCAGTCAGCGTGACCCCGACAAGCAGTACCGGGGCTGGGTCGGGGTCACAGATCTGCCGGAGCTGAACAAGGCCTCGCCCTCCTTCCGCAAGTTCGCCTATGGCGACCCGGACTCGGTGATGAAGCTGTGGCTGGACCGCGGCGCCGCCGGTTGGCGCATGGACGTGGCGCCCTGGGTGCCAGATGACTTCTGGCGCGAATGGCGCAGCGCCATCAAGCGGCACAAAGCGGATGCGCTGACCGTGGCCGAGACCTGGTTCGACGCCTCCAAGTATTTCCTGGGCGACATGTTCGACTCGACCATGAATTACATCTTTCGCAACACCGTGCTGGAGTACGCCGCTGGCGGCAAGGCCAACGCGCTGTACCGCAACCTGGAGTGGCTGCGTGAGGCCTACCCGGCGCAGTCTTTCTATGCGCTGATGAACCTGCTCTCAACGCACGACCAGGCACGCAGCCTGCACCAGCTGGGCTGGCGTGATGAGAAGACGACACCAGGCGACATTGAGCGCGCCAAGCAGCGCTTCAAACTCGCCCTGTTCTTCCAGATGACGTTCCCCGGATCGCCAACGGTCTACTACGGCGATGAAGTCGGCGTCACCGGTGGCGACGACCCCTACAACCGGGCCACCTATCCGTGGGCAGATCAGGGAGGAAAACCGGACCTGCAAGTGCTGGCTGAAGTCAAGCGCCTGATCAAACTGCGCACCGATCACGCCGTGCTGCGCCGCGGCTCCATCGACGCGCCTTTGCTGCTGGACGAGCACGTCATCGTGCTTGCGCGGCAACTGGATGCCAGCCTGGCCCTGAGCGCCACCAACAACGCTGAAGCCCCCAAAACCGTGACCGTGAGCGTGCCACCCGCCTGGCATGCCCGCTGGTTCACCGACGCGTTGACCGGCTTGCGCACGCAGGTCATCAACGGTCAGCTCACGCTCACTATTCCGGCTCTTTTTGGTAGTGTGCTGCTGGCGTCCGATGAGCCGTGAAGACCGATGACTGTAGTCGCCTCAAACGGTGCGCCAGATCGAGTCGCGGATCGACCCCGGCATAAAGTTGGCCGTACCCTTGTTCCCCAGTTCTCCGTAGTTCGGGTCAGCGCTCATCTTTGCCGTCGATAGCCAGAAACGGCTTGTTTCGATGATTTTTTCACTGTCAAACTGGTGCTGACGAATGACTCGCTTAGACACATTCCCGGTGGAATTTCTCTATTGCAGCCGTTCAGAATGGGACTTTTGACCAGGCAGGTCATCGCC
>CAYHDD010000361.1:0-4171 GCA_964355195.1 uncultured Rhodoferax sp.
TCTTGCTGTCGGTGACCAGGGCGTTGGCGGTGCCGCTTGCATCAGCGCTGTAGCTGTACACGCTCTGCGCCGGGCAGGACATGGAGGCCAACAAACCTAACAGTGCAGCGGTGGTGGCGATTATTTTTTTCTTCATACGGTGTCCCTTTGCCGACATTATTGCGAAGCCTAGCGCACCAGCCTGAGCTGGAGCTTGACGCTGCGGGTATCGCTGCTGACGTAACCATTGGCGAAGTTCACCGACCAGGCCTTGGTAGAAGTGCCCAGGTAGGGTGAGGCAGACCAGTACGCCGCCGCTCCTGTATTGGGGAACCACGTCGTATCCACGCCCGGCCCGGGGCTGGCCACCGAGTAGTCAAGCAGGGCCTGCAGTTCAGTACGTGTCGGCAAACGCCAGTTGCTGTAGCCGCACAGCTTGGCCGCATTGACGGTAGTCACATAGCTGCTGGCATCAGCGCTGCGACCATCACCGTAGTTGCTGTAGCTGTTGCTGCTGGCTCTGTCCCCCGCTGCGGGCTTACCCTCCCAGATCAGACCTGTGAGATTGTCTTTGACGCACTCCGTGCTGGCGTCGCTGCCCACGGCGCTGAAACTGAAACCCAGCTTGCCGTCCGCATTGTCAGCGCTGCTCACGTCGCGCCCAAGCATGCCGTCTTGCACGCTGTTGAGCGCCAAGGCCGCGCTGCCGGTGCAACTCACCAGGGTGTTGCTGCCGCTGCCATAGCACTGGCTGGCCGTGACGCCGGTGTCGTGCATTTGTGCAGCTGTAATGGTGACGCTGGCGGCGCCACTGGTCATGGTGCCGTCGGTGACGACAACATTGGCTACGTAGCTGCCCACTTGATCGGGTACCAAGCTTGCGTTGACTGCGCTGGCGTTGCCAAGCGTCGCGGCACTGCCTTCGGGCTTGGATGCCAGCGTCCAGGCGTAGCTCAGGGTCCCGCTCGCTGCGGCACTGGCACTGGCGTCCAGCGCGACCGTCGCTCCACTCAGCACACTCTGCCCTGTGCCAGCACTGGCCGTGGCGACGGGCAGTACCGTTGCAATATCGTTTGCAGGATTGGTGGCGTAATTGAAGTTAACCCAGGTCTGGTTGATGTAATTGATGGCAACCGGGCCATAGGTCGGGTCATTCTCCAGATTGGCCAGCAACCCGGTCGCGTTCAGGATGATCTGGCCACGCATCGCCGGACTGTAATAAGCAAACATTTGGCCCAAGGCGTCGAGCAGCAGGGTGTATTCACTCTGGCCCTGCGCATTGACGGCGGGCACGCTGCTGGCCGTGATACCCAGGTTATTGAGCACCATCAAAGCCAAGCCGGTATTGCTGATGTTGGCATAGCCACTTGCCAGGGAGGCAGCAAACGCAGGAGCGTCGGCGCTGGCCTGGGTGGTATAGGCCAGCAGCATCGAATAGTTGGGCGCCTGCCCGGCAAAAGCCTGAAACAGCTGAATCGCAGTGGCTACGTTACCGGTGATCTTGGAAGCGGCCTGCATCGTTGGGCGAACAGCACTTGCTTGCGCTGGGGGCGCTTGCAGAGCGGAACTCCTTAGCTCGTCGCCGCCACCACATGAGCAGAGAACCAAGGCAAGAGCTGCCAGCGCGCTGCGCTGGAGCATAGGCGTGTCGATCTTCATTTTATTTTCTCCCTGCTATTCATCTCGCAACACCTGCTTCTGCAGATGCTCGCGGGTTGAACCAGGCCGCTACTCTGCGAAGCTGGCCTGGGATTTGTTGGATTGAGCTTAGTCGCCCAAATCAGACAAAGTCCGTCGCCTGCACACCTGAGCCGCCTACGATCTTGATGAAAATATCGCTGCCCGCATCCCAGGTGCCACCGTCGGTGTTCACGAGGAAGTACGCGTTGGTGCCAATGGTATATTTGGCAATCTGTCCAGCTGTGAGAGCTGGGTGAGCCGTCTGCAAAGCGGTGATGAAATCCACTTCGCTAGTTTCAATCCCCCCGCCAACAAATGCAAAGACCGTGTCCGTGCCCACTGGCGGCAAGTCGATCTTGTCCAATCCAGTAGCGAAATTACTGATCGTATCGAAGCTTTGGCCCGAAGTGTAGTAAATGTCTCCGCCAAGCAGCCCGGTTGTTGAACCGTCGCCGAAGGCCTTGGATGAGCCGGCAGGAATTACGAACATCTCTTTCACGCCGGTGGTGCCCGTGAACACGTCAGGGCCGATGGCGCCGTTCGAAACCGTATAGATTGCCGCCACATCAGCAAGATCAGCGGTGCCTTGCACCCACCAGCTGTCAATCAGACCGATGCTGGATGTGGTTTGTGACACGGTAAAGGTAATGCCTTCGCCACTTTCTGCCGTGAAGTCGGGTGCTGCGTAGCTTGCCAATTGGAAACTTTTGTCATTACGGCCAATCGGGATCATGAAATCGGGTGGAACGGGTACCCAGCCACCGCCTTCTGTTCCGACGGGTCCCAAGTGGTACATAAAGCCGCTGTAGTCTGCCGAGTTGGCGCCACCTGTCGCGAACATGCCGACACGCACTTTGGTGTCGGCGTAATATGTCGTAACGCCGTTATCGCCGCCCGAAACATTGAAGGTGGCATAGGCGGGGTTGCTGTTAGCGAAAGGCGCCCAGACAACAGCGCCTTCCATCCCTGCACCCACGGCACCTGCCGTGATGGTGCGGGTACTTGCCGCGGCGCCAGTGCCTGGTGCGTCCAGGAGAACGACGCTGCTTTGTACCCACCAGCTGTCGACCAGGGCCACACTGGAGGTGGTTTGGGCCACATTAAAGGAGATGCCCTCGCCGGTTTCTGCAAAGTCGTCGGATTTGACCAAGATGCCCAATTGGAAGGACGTGACACTGGGAGCAATGGTGATCAGGCCAGAGGGGAGAACGTTTTCCCATCCCGCCCCCAAGCCCAAGTCGTACTGAAAGACGCTGTTGTAGTCTGCCCCGGTCGCACCAGCCAGGCCGTACATGCTGACACGCACTTCCGTGCTTGCGTAATCGGCAAGAACCCCCCCGCCATTTTTGTTGACGTTGAAGGTGGCGCTTGCGCGGGTGCCCTCGGTCCCATCTTGCTTGGCACCTGCTGCAATCGTCCGGGTCAGTGCCGTAGCACCTGTGCCCTGTGCGTCCTGAAGATCGACAATGTTGGGCACCCACCAACTGTCTAGCAGACCAAAGCTGGACGTGGTCTGCGCCACATTGAAGGAGATGCCCTCGCCGGTTTCCGCATTGCCGTCGGACCGAGCCAAGATGCCCAATTTGAGGGTCGAGACATTGCGGCTGATGTCGATCAACCCAGTGGGGCCAACTGTTTGCCATCCAGCCCCCAAGCCCAAGTCGTACTCAAAGTTGCCGATGTAATCGGCCGCAGTGGCGCCACCGATGCCGTACATGCTGACACGCACGGGGGTGTCAGCAAAATTAGGGCCAGAACCGCCCATCGAGAAGGTGGCTTCTGCCCGGGTGGCAGAGTTTTCGACCCCGGGTGTTCTCCCGGCGGCCGTGATGATGCGTGTTGTGGCGGCAGTGCCTGTGCCCACGGCGTCCTGAATATTCACAAGACTGGGCACCCACCAGCTGTCGGCGATACCCACGCTGCTGGTGGTTTGTGCCACGGTGAAGGCCAGAGAGTCGTAGGCTTCAGGGATGGTGTCGGGGGTGATGCTGGTTTTTAGCTGGAAATCGGTATACCCGGCATTCAGGGTGATCGCGCCACCGACGGGAACGAGCGCCCAGCCGCCGACGCCTGTTCCCATGTGGTAGTACAAGGCGCCATAGTCTGCCGCGGTAGTGCCACCCTGAGGGGTGACGCTGGCTTTCACCGTAGTGGAGCTGGTCAGCGCACTCGATAGATGAAAAGTGACGATTGCGTCGTTGGGTTCCTGTACTGTCTTTTCCGCTGTGACTGCGGTGATTGTTGCGTTTACCATGGTAAATCCCCCTTATATTTTGCGCGTCTGCCAAACAACTCCAGGATGCTGCGCAAGCACGAAGGAGTGGGTCAAAAAACCGCCCAGAGAGCAAGACTCGAACCTACTGGTAAACCTTGGTGAAGAGTAGAGGTGCATAGTCCCTGCCAACTGCAGTTAAATAGGCCCCCATGATCAATGGCCTTTAATTTTCTGTAAATAGCCCGTTCGGACTAACGCCTAGCCAATTTGCGACGTTAATGACTCGCAAATACAACG
>CAYHDD010000362.1:0-2124 GCA_964355195.1 uncultured Rhodoferax sp.
CCTGCTGCACAATGCCCCATAGCTACACCCAAACCGACTTGACCAGCCCCAACTGCGCTCGCAAGGAAGCATTTCGCTCCGGCGACTCCTTCATGCCGGCCATGATTTCGGCCTGATCGCCACCAAACAGTTTGAAAAGGAAGAAGATCAACAGAATGACCCCCAGCAGGGTGGGGAGCATTTGCCAGATGCGGCGCAGGATGTATGACAACATATTTTTATTGCTTGGGGATAATGCCCATGGATTTACTGACGGGGGCGATTATGCTTGCGCGAGTGTGAAAAGGCATCGGTGTTTATGACTATGAAATCTGGATTTATGCGACTTTCTTGCCTGGCTCTGATTGTGCTACTGAGTCAAAGTGGTTTTTGTGCTGAAACCAAATCCGCTGAAAAGGTACTGCGCTACGCCTTCGAGATTGCCGAAACCGGCTTCGACCCGGCGCAGATATCAGACGCCTACTCGCGCACCGCCACCGAGAACATGTTCGATGCGCTGTACCGCTATGACTACCTGGCGCGACCCGCCAAGGTGCTGCCCAACGTAGCACAGGGCATGCCCGTGATCAGCGAAGATTTCAAGACTTTCACCATCAAGGTCAAACCCGGCATCTACTTTGCGGATGACCCGGCTTTTGGCGGCAAGAAGCGCGAGCTGACGGCGCAGGATTTTGTATTCACGTACAAACGCATCTTCGACCCCAAGACCAAGAGCCCGAGCTACAGCGACCTGGAAGAGGCCAAGATCATCGGCATGGATGCCTTGCGCCGCCAGGCCGAAAAGCCCGGTGCCAGCTTCAACTACGACACTGAGGTCGAAGGCCTGCGCGCACTGGACCGCTACACCCTTCAATTCAAGATCGGCGACTCGCAGCCGCGCTTCATCTACAAGTATCTGGCGGACTCCGGCAGTTACGGGGCGGTGGCACGCGAGGTGGCAGACAAATACGGCGACAAGATCATGGAGCACCCGGTCGGCACGGGGCCCTTCAAGCTCGACCAGTGGACACGCTCATCCAAGATCACTTTCGTGAAGAACCCCAACTTCCGCGAGGAGTTTTACGAGGCCGACCCACCCGCCGATGACACCCTGTCGCAGGAAATTTACCGCCAGATGAAGGGCAAGCGCATCCCGATTGTTGACAAGGTGGAGATTTCGATCATTGACGAGGTACAGCCGCGCTGGCTCTCGTTCCTGGGCAGCGAGCACGACTTTCTGATGTACCTGCCGCCCCAATTCGCCAACCAGGCGATCCCCAACAACAAGCTGGCACCCAATCTGGTCAAAAAGGGCATACGCATCGAGCGTTATTCCCCACCGGAATTGACCTTCACCTACTTCAACATGGAGAACCCCACGGTAGGGGGCAACGCAACCGACAAGGTGGCACTGCGCCGTGCCATTGCGCTGGCCTACAACACGGAGGAGGAAATTCGCCTGCCGCGGCGCAACCAGGCGATAGCGGCGCAAGGTGTCATTCCGCCCAACACCTGGGGCTACGATCCCAAGTTCAAATCCGAGATGAGCGACTACAACCCATCGCGCGCGAAGGCGCTGCTCGAGATGTTCGGCTATGTGGACAAGGACGGCGACGGCTGGCGCGACATGCCCGACGGCAAGCCCTTGCTGCTGGAGTACTCGACCACGCCGTCGGCGGCGGACCGTGAACTGAATGAAGTGTGGAAGAAGAGCATGACGGCGGTAGGCATCAAGGTCATCTTCAAGACCGCCAAGTGGCCCGAGAATCTGAAGGCGGCGCGCGCCGGCAAACTGATGATTTGGGGGCTGGGCAACTCGGCCTCCTCGCCGGACGGCGGCAGCTTTCTGGATTTCGGCTACGGGCCGCAAAAGTTCGAGGGCAATCTGGCGGCTTTCCAGAATGACGAGTACGACCGACTCTACCGCCAGCAAGTAGTGATGCCCGATGGCCCCGAGCGTTTGATCATCATGCAGAAAATGGTCAAGATTCTGGTGGCCTACATGCCCTACAAATTCAACACCCACCGCATCCGCACCGACGTGATGCAGCCCTGGCTGATCGGATACCGGCGCCACCCGACCTCCAGATCGTTCTGGCGCTATGTGGACATTGACACCAGCAAGCAGCCCAAGCAGTAGCCCCC
>CAYHDD010000362.1:2224-4170 GCA_964355195.1 uncultured Rhodoferax sp.
CCAACAGCCAGGCTGCCACCATCCCTCCCGGCACGCAACTGCACCCGACCCAAACTTTGATCCGCAACAGTGGCTCCGAGCCTGAATCACTGGATCCGGCGCTGGCCGAGTCGGTCGGCGCCAACAACATCACACGCGATCTGTTTGAAGCCTTGACGGCCAACAACGAACACGGAAAGACGGTGCCTGGCGTGGCCGAGAGCTGGCAACAAACGGACTCCACTACCTGGGTCTTCAAGCTGCGCAAGAACGCCAAATGGTCCAATGGCGACCCGGTCACCGCAGACGATTTCGTATTTGGCATTCGTCGTTTTGTCGACCCCAAGACGGCCTCCACCTACGCCTCAACTTTTGGCGTCTTTCTGCTCAATGGCCCAGCCGTCGTCAAAGGCAGCAAGCTCCCAGCCGACATCGGCGTCAAGGCCATCGACAAAAATACGCTCGAAGTCAAAACCGCCTTCCCGGTCACTTTCCTGCCCGAGTTGATGAGCAATAACAACCTGGGTCCCGTGCACAAGGCCTAACTCGAAAAATACGGCAAGGAGTGGACCAAGCCCGGCAAGATGGTGAGCAACGGTGCTTACACCTTGAAAGAATGGCAAGTCAACAACCGTGTCGTGATCGAAAAGAACCCCCAGTACTGGGACGCCGTCAACGTGCCACTGACGACGGTCACCTACCTGCCGATTGAGGATGGCCATGCCGACATCAAACTGTATGAATCCGGAGAGAACGAGTGGGTCTACCAGTTGCCACCGGGCACCTACGAAAAGTACAAAACCCAATACCCCAAGGAAATTCGCAACGCACCCATGATCGGGCTGCGCTATTACTCGTACCAAACCCAAAATCCGGTGTTCAAGGACGTGCGCGTGCGCAAGGCCCTGTCGATGGTGATAGACCGCGACATACTGGCCCAGCGCGTCACGGCCGATGGTCAGGCTCCGTCCTACAGCTTGGTAGTGACGGGCACTCAAGGCGCCGATGTCACGCCTTATGAATGGGCCACGTGGAGTATGGACAAGCGTGTCACCGAGGCGAAGAGTTTGTTGCAACAGGCCGGCGTCAAGCCTGGTTCCAAATTCTCGTTTTCTTACAACACCAGTGAATACCACAAGAAAATGGCGGTATTCGCGGCCTCGGAATGGAAAACCAAGCTGGGGCTCAACATCGAGACCGAAAGCATGGAGTTCAAGGTGCTGCTGAAGAAGCGGCACGACGGCAGCTTCCAGATGGCGCGCAACGGCTGGCTCGCCGACTACAACGATGCGACGACATTTTTGGCGCTGGTGCGCTGCGATTCGGATCAAAACAACAACTTCAATTGCAACCGTCAGGCCGAGGATTTGATCAACCAGGGCTCGCTTAGCACTGACCCTGCGAAACGCCGTGCCCTGCTGACGCAAGCCTCGAAAATGATCATGGAAGACTATCCCATGATCCCCCTGTTGCAGTACTCGTTGCCTCGTTTGGTGAAAGCCTACGTCGGCGGCTATTCGCTACAGAACGCGCAGGATCGTTTTCGCTCCAAAGACCTCTACATCATCAAGCACTGAGTCCTGAGCAATGTGGTCTTACACCTTGCGTCGAGTTCTGGCGACGTTGCCGACCATGCTGGCGGTGATTTCGGTGTGCTACTTCCTGCTGCACGCCACGCCCGGCGGCCCGTTTGACAGCGAGCGCCAGGTCTCGGCGGCGGTGCTGGCCAACCTGCAAGCCAAGTACCACCTGGACCTGCCGCTGTGGCAGCAATACCTGTTCTACCTTCAAGGCCTGGTACAGGGCGACCTGGGCGCTTCGTTCCGTTATGCCGACTGGTCAGTCAACGACCTGGTGGCCAAAGCGTTGCCCGTGTCAGCGACGATTGGCGGTGGCGCCTTGATTTTGTCTTTGATCATCGGCGTCGGCTTGGGCATTGTGGCGGCGCTGCGCCACAACAGCGTTGC
>CAYHDD010000363.1:0-4168 GCA_964355195.1 uncultured Rhodoferax sp.
GTGTGAGCATACCGGCCAGCACGGTGCTCTGTAGTTTTGAGTCGCGATAGCAGCCCCTGGCCGCACCGCGCCATGGAATCCTGCCAAGGCAATCCTCGCAAACCTTGCCGTCGCGCAAAAACACGGCTTGTGGGCATAGCAGCCGGAAATTGTGCAAGGTCTGCACAACGGGCACCCGCAGTCGGTGGGCTACCCAGTAAACTGAAGGTGAAATCAAGGGGAACGTGTTGTGGACATGCACTACGTCAGGTTTGAACGAGTGCAGAAGCGTTTCAAACTCCCGCCCAGCCTGATTTGACCATAGGGTTTGGACCGCTGCATTAGCATGCGATAGGCCGTCAAGGCTGTCATTGTGGCGCTGGAAAAGCTCAACCAAATGCCCACGGCTGGAGAGCAGACCGGCCTCAGCCTCCATCACTGAGTCTTCACCGCCCTTATGCTGGTATGCGTTATGGACGACAATGATTTTCACGCGTGATCAAGCTTCTTACTGCACTGGCAATTCCAGCTGCAGCGTTGTCAAATCTGTATTCCTGAACCAGTGCGCGGCTTCTCTCGGACATGGCCACATAGAGGGCTCGGTCAGTCAATAGACGAGTAGCCGCATCAGCCCATAGTTCGGTAGTGAGCGCCAACACAAAACCATTTTCTCCATCCAGGATGAGCTCCCCTGCTGCCCCAGCCATCGGCGAGATCAGAACCGGCAGGCTTGCAGCGCAAGCCTCATTAGCTACCACGCCCCAGGTGTCCCACTGGGTTGGAAACAGCAGGATTCGCGCGGACCCATAAAGTTGCGGCAGTTCACTTTGGTGCGCAAAGCCCGCAAAGACGCATTCCACGTCTCGCACTGCGACGACTGCTGCGGCACGCATCTGTGCTTCCATCTCGCCTGAACCCACAAAGAGCATAGACACGCGCCGCCCAACCCGTTGAGAGACCTGCTGAGCCACTTTAATGGCAAACAGCGGATTCTTCAGAGCCACAAAGCGACTGCAAAAAATGAAATCGAATCGCTTGTTCACTGCTGGAGCGTTGAAGAAAGCAGGATTGTTGGCGCATAAATGCGACTTAAAGATGGACGGGGAATCAATCCCGTAACTACGGTACAGCTCAAACGACCCATTGCTTGCCCCGATGAAGGCCTGTGTTCCTGCAAACACGATCCGGCGCACCCAGCGATGGATAAGAGATAACTTCCCCTCGGACTGGTAAGTGCCGTCTGTCATGGCTACATGCCTGGCCCGGTGCACGAGTGCGTAGGCATACGCGAGGAGGTGCGTCGGATTGAACCCGGTTGTGATCACTACATCAGGGCGAAAAGTCCGCAATTGTCCCCATAAATCAGGATTTGCGTGAATAAATCGTCCGCGAAACGTTATGAATCTTTCGTGCAGGAACACGTGCCTGAAGTGGCCTTCTTCAAGGTCCCATTCGCGATCAGGTTCACGTCCACTGAAGAAGAATGCGCATAGATCAATGTCAGGTTCAGCCGCGACACGCTCATAGACCGGCAAGCGATACGGAGCCGGAATATTCGTGACCATGGCCACTCGCACGGCGCTCAATCCACTTCTGCGGCGTCGCTGCCGTCAACCTGGTGCTGGACCAAACCTGCGCTCGCGTAGCGCATCAACGAAGATCCCGGTGTTGGTATCTTCCAACGACCAGGGCCAGGTAAGGCCAAACGAAGTAAAGTGGCCACAGGACGCCCATGTGACGGCGCGTAAAGACAAGCCAGGATCGCCAGGGCAAACCCTTGCGGCTCATCATAAGCTTCCAACGACGCGAGAGGGGTAAATCGGCGTCCATGTACGTTCCGGTGGTCGGATTGTGACCACAGGTACCAAACATGCCAGGTCCGACCCATACGTCAAAGCCCAATTTGCGCGCACGTAACGCGTAGTCACTGTCACCCATGGCATGCTCGAAAATCGGATCCAAGTTGCCAACGACCTGCGCTACTTCTCTCGGAATAAGAACGATGTTGCCGGTCATTGAATCACACCGCTGCGGTGTGTCATTGGGCACAATTCGCAAAAATCTGATTCGCCTGAGGGCGGATGCCTGCAACTCACCACCGTAGCTGATGGAGCCAGTCTGGGCATCCACAGTGCTGCCAACCACGATCACTGGCTTTCCGAACTGGGTGCGCAAGGCGACTGAGCACTCAAGCAAGCGCGACACCGCATCCGGATGCAGCATCGTGTCATCGTTCAACCAGAGGTAGTAATCAGGGTCTTCGTGCATCGCAATTTCGAATGCTTTGTGCATGCCACGGCACCAATACAAATCACCAATACCGACCACCACCTGAACCCGCGGGAATGATGCGCGCACCGCTTCAGCGGTGCCATCAGTACTCCCGTCATCGACCAGCACGGTCGACACCCCAACATCCTCCAAGCCTGTGTTGGCGGTCAGTGCGTCCAGGCAAGCAAGCGTCTTTTGCTTCCGATTGAAGCAGGATAAGACAACAGCGAGACTTGCACCGGAATAGGCAACACCAGGGCGCTTCAAAAAATCACTTTCGTTCACAATGTTCTCTCAGGATTGAAGCTACTGTCGAGCGGCACGCTCCAGCGCAAATCGTACGGGAACCAAACTCAATGTTAGCGCGCCATCGTCTCGTGTCGACGTCAGTGTGAAAGTGTCTCCAAGCAAAGGCTGTGCGGCGGCAATGCGCCAGCCTTTTGGCACAACAATAGAGCGTGCCTTCACCGGTCTGTCGGTCCAAGCCACAACAAATCGACCTTGCCCGTTTTCGCCATCACAGCGCACCACCTTGTCGATTGCCTGGCAGGCCTTCATACGAGCTCCTATCAACCATGTCTGAACGCGTTGCATTGCCTCGTAGCCAGCCAGGTGGCTGCCGTTGGCGGAGACCATGCCGCTGCGCGCATTATCCCAGGCGTAGTAATCAAATCGCCCAACACCTGCCGCTGCACCCAAGATCAGCATTTGGCTCATTCTAGCGACTGCCTCGTCCCGACTTTGAGCCGCAATCCCGGAGGGAGGATCAGTCTTGGAAAGAGTTTCTACGCCAGTTTCGGTATTCCACAACGGCAGGTTCTCCAAACCATGACGTTTCATGATGGAACGCACCTGTAGTATCTGCCGAGCAAAATGCTCCGAATTCTCGGAATACAAGTGATAACAAACTGCTTGAACATACTTTTTGCCACCTGCATCAAGAAACATATCGAGTCGATCAGGGCCGTTAACGAATCCGGGCGTGCACAATATTGCGCCCGGCGAATGCTCGTCCAGCACTTTGCGCGCGACCCGTGCCATCTCAACCATTTGGGAAACACTGCCAGTGTAAAAACCCGGTATTCCACGATCCCGAGGAATATCGGAGAAGTTCGGCTCGTTCCACAATTCATAGGCGGCAATCCGATTTCCATAGCGCTGCGCGGTGCGGCGTACATATTCTTCCCAATGAGCCATTCGAACCGGCTCCGCTCCACAGCCCTGACCGTAGGGACAGACTTCGTCAGGCCTCGCGGAGGCCCAGCGAGGCGTTGAGCCGAGCGTGTAGAGCACCGTTGCGCCATGTGCTGCAGCTGTGCTTACATAATGATCAAGGCGCTCGAAGTCCCATACGCCGGCACGAGGTGCTATATCTGCCCACCGCGTAACTGAATCCCAAAGCCGCAGCGTGCCAAAAGCCAGCAATGGCCACTGTGTTTGCACCGCATTTTCACGAGGCTGAACAATCAAGCGATGGAAATGGACGCCAAAATACGCGGCGCTTATTTCTTGTCCTTGCCCTTCGGTGGCCTGGAGATAAGTATCAGCGCAGGCGACCTGAGTGAAAGACAGTACTACGGATTGGATCAAAATGCTCCATCGGCACTTCATGTCAACAACCCCGCTTCCTGTCTGGGCTCAACCGTTCGTCCGGCACGGGCTTTCTTTCCGGCTACATAGGCAAGGGCGATTCCGAACAGGAAGCTTTGCAAATAGTCAGTTCCATACGGAACGTAATAGGCCAATTGCATTGCAATCAGCACCAGCAGAACTTCTGCTTCCACTCCGCCCTGACCCTCCCGGCAGATGCGGTAGAGCTCTCGTATCAAATAAGATGTTGCCGCAAGAAACGCCAAGAGTCCCAACAGTCCGGTATTGAAAAGCGTCTGCACAAAAAGGTTGTGAGCCATGTAGTCGA
>CAYHDD010000364.1:0-4157 GCA_964355195.1 uncultured Rhodoferax sp.
TAGGCGGTAGTCCAGATCGGGTCCAGACTGCGCAAGTCGGCCTCGGGCACGAACTTGAGCACCTTGCCCTGCGCCAGCGCCGGACCGGCGGCGGCGACGCCCAATGCCAGCGCCAAACCCAGCGCGGCAGCGCGCCAGTGCTGACGCAGACTGGAGCTCGAAATCTTCATCATGTTGCGTTTCCTTCTTGTGACTGAATCCAAACAGGGTCAATGTGGCGCAGTCCAGCGGACCCGCCAATGACCACAAAACAAATGACGCAATACCCGTGCCAGTTCCAGTTACCCAGCCACGGTGCATGGCAGCCATCAACTTTTGACGGTAACACAGCGCACCGTCGTGAATAATGGGGGAATCCCTGATGCCTGGATAGATCTAACTTTGGTGATCTTTGCGCCTTGGCCTGAGCTAATAGGTTTGCCTGATCGGGCGGTTCGGGTTCAGGTGCTGTTGCTCAATGTGATGGTTGTCTGCACCCGCAGTGCAGCGTCAGGAGTCGGCGGAGATTTGGTCGGGAATGACTCCAGAAGGCTGGGAGCTGTCCTTCGAAAGCTCAATCGGTCAATGCTGGCGGAGTAGGCTTTGGCGTGTCTGGAGAAGACTTCGCCGGCTCCGCAGCAGGCTCGGGCTCAGCCTCAAGCAATGCTTCTTCACGCTGCTCGATATAGCCCCAGGCGTAGGGTTTATTCGGGGCGTTGCAGTGGATGTGATAGAACTTTTTGCCAGGTTGAAATCCGTCCAAAACATCGTGAACTGCGTATTGATGGTTCTCACCTAGGACCAAGATTTGCTTACTTTGAGTGTCAGGTCGTTCGAATAGTGGTTGGCCGACGTAGGCTGTTGGCATGTCGAATGGACGGTCAGTACGGACCGTTCGCGCTGCCTTGGTGTGCTCTTGGTCACGCCGAATAGCCTCAATGGTGAGGTCTAGGCACATCGCTGCATTCTCATGGGTTGCGCAATTTGCCAAATACGACGCTGGGTACTGAACTAGCCATTCGCCTTCATTCTGGAATCGAATGACCTGAGGGGTAAGCCGCCGAATGTTTGCCAACGCTTGCGTGTTTATCCCACACTCGACAGCCTCCATGCGCCACCGGTCATAGTCGAGCTTAATGTAGTCCATCGGACTCTTGACGTTTTCGCGAATCCATTCGGCATTGCGGCTCCAGTATGGAGCCTTGTAGCCGCCGTACATTAAACCAAGGAGACCCAGCGGTGGAGCGTTCGACGCTGTGTCGTTATACGAATATATGCAGTAGTCCTTCTCAAAAGCCAAGAAAAACGCTTTGCGCGTCGATAGCAGGCACTCAAGATAGTTACCCTGCGACAGGCATGCGGCTGCAGCATCCAGATATGTACGCGGTTCGCCAGGCGTGACCAATTCGGCAAGAAAAATTTCACGCAATGGCTTGCCAACCACCGCTATGAGCACCGCATCCACAGCAAACTTGGCGGTGTTCATGTGACCCTGGACGGTCGTGGGTTCCATGACTTGGCCGTAATGCTTGGCTGTAACTCTTAGCTTGTTCATCGCTTTGAGCGTGGCAGACTTCGGAACCCTTATGCCAGCTTTGCCTAAAGAGCCAATCATTTGATCGAAGTCCAACTTCTCCACTGCGGTCACTTCGTCAACACCCTTCTCTACAAGTGCAGCGTAGAACACCAACTCGACCGCGTCTTGAAGAACAATAAGGCCGGCAGTGGCCTTATATCGGTCGCCCAACGCACAATCACGTTCCGCCTGCTCAAGCAGCGTTCTGGCTGTAATCAGGGTCTGTAGCGTCGATTCCTTCATCAGTGAGCTCCTGCGAGTGGTGACGGCCAAAGGAGGCAGTGGCCCTGCAAATTTGACAATGTCTTTCTCGATGATGACACAGCCCGATCAAGCACAACCGGATGCAATTGCAGTCCCATTAGGTGAATTGACAGCGAGCTGAGCAGGTTCCAAGCCCCTGCTTGTACCGTCGTAGCCCAATCGAGTATGCAACGGAATGTCGGCACTCGTTGCACGTTGAACCCACGCCTTCGGGTTGGGATACTGAATGATTGCTAATGGCAGATCTATTCATGAGGTGGCTGGCTGCAATGGGGCACAGACCTGCCGTTCGGTCTGTTTCTATGAAGACCCGCTATGTGTCTCTGGCCGACGTAGGGTCTTCACTCCTTGACCGACTGCTTCAAGGCTGATTGCTGACTTGCACCCGCACCATGAAGCCATCTCCGTCAAACCGTTCGCTGTTTCACAGACCGAATTAGCCCATCGCAAGCATCTTCCACCAAATCAAGCACGTCCTCAAAGCCATTCTTACCTCCGTAATACGGATCAGGCACCACGGTATTGTTGTGCTGCAAGCAAAACTCAGTGAGACGGCGAACCTTGTGCTGGTGCGCTGCCGGGCATTCCTCCTGTACCAGCGCCAGGTTGTCCGTGTCCATCACCAAAATCAGGTCGTGGCGCACAAAGTCCGAATCTTGAATCTGACGGGCACGCAGATCCGAAAGGTCATAGCCACGTTTCGCGGCGTGTTCTTGCGAGCGCTCGTCAGGCGGGTTGCCATTATGGGTGAGATCAGCGCAGCCGAGGGGCAGTTTTTGGCGCAGCCGTCCGCAGTGTTAATCTCCCGGCCCATGGCAACCACCAAAAAACCCGCTGTACCGCAACTCACCTATCAACTGCACGTAGCCCTGCTGGACATCAGACCGATGATCTGGCGGCGCTTGTGGATACCGGGAAACCTGAAACTGTCCAAGCTGGACCGTGTCATTCAGGAATCCTTTGGTTGGACCAACAGCCACCTGCACGAGTTCAGGATTGCCGGTGAGCGCTACGGCATGAAGGAAATTGAAAGCATGGACGGTGACGAAGACCTGAGAGATGACAAGAAATTCACCGTCGGCAAAGTGCTCATGGATTCAGTCAAAGAGTTTGAATACGAGTACGACTTTGGCGATGGATGGCGGCATCGGGTTGTGGTCGAAGGCATCATGGCTCAGACCCAGCACAACGACTGGCCGCTGTGCCTGACAGGTGAAAACGCCTGTCCACCGGAGGACATCGGCGGTCCTGGTGGTTTTGAGGGTTTCGTGCAGTCCATGGCCGACCCCGAAGATGACGACCATTTTGAAAACTGGAACTGGCACGGTGGCCCGTTTGACCCGAAGGGGTTTGATGTCAACACCACCAACGCCCGCATACGCAATCTGCGCTGAACGTGAATATGGAAACGGTCGCCGTACTGGACTTTGAAACGACTGGCCTGTCACCCAACTATGGTGACCGAGCAACCGAGATTGCCATCACTTTGGTGCGTGACGGGCAAGTTATAGACCGATTTCAGAGCCTGATGAACGCCGGTCGCAGGATTCCAGCTGAAGTGACCTATATCACCGGCATCACCAACGCCATGATCGCTGCGGCTCCGCCAGTGACAAAGGTCATGCGCGCGGCCTGCAAGTTTGTCGGCAACACGCCAGTGGTGGCCCACAACGCCTCCTTTGACAAGAAATTTTGGGAGGCCGAACTGGCGTATCTGTCCATCTCATCCGCCAGTGTGTTCGCTTGCACCATGTTGTTGTCGCGCCGGTTGTACCCCAGCGCATCGAACCACCGACTGTCAACCCTGGTGCAAATGCTTGGCCTGCCGCAGTCCGGTCGGGCGCACCGGGCGATGGTTGATGCGGAAATGACCAGTCACCTGTGGTGTCGCATCCAGCAGGACGTAGCGAAAACGTACGGCATTCAGTCGGTCAATCACGCGCTGTTGACCCGAGTTCAGAAGGTGTCTCGCCTGAAGATGCCTGCGATTCTGCAAAGTCACTCACACGATTTGGACCGGTAAACAATGAGCTATAACGCTTACGCATTTCTTTGGGCTCACTGGAGGGCGATGCCAACATGGGGACCTGCGATTTACTGCCAAGCAATGCCACGGTTTTTGACGGCAACACGCCATGAACATCCTTGCGGCGCGGATGAACCACGAGACCAACACCTTCTCCCCGGTGCCCACACCGCTGGCATCTTTCGGGCCCGACGGGCCGAGCTTCGGCGCGCAGGCTCTTGCGCAAGGCCGTGGCAGCCGGACTGCTCTGGGCGCCTTCATCGCCGCCGCCGAGGCGCGCGGCGCGCGCATCACGGTGGCTGTCAACGCCAC
>CAYHDD010000365.1:0-4153 GCA_964355195.1 uncultured Rhodoferax sp.
TCCAGGTGACTGGCAGTTCAATCACGTAACGACCGAACACACCCAGGCCGACGTCGAGTACCAGAATACCCAGGAGCAGGGCGCACAGCCACTCCACGAGCTGGTTCAGTCGGGCACCAAGTACTTTGCTGGTTTGCCCGATGTGATGCAGGGGCGAGCTGACGGTCTGAGCGGTCATGGGCGTTGGTCAATTCGAGATGGAAAGAGAACACTGTCAGGGTTGCAGTGTAGCTGCTCGGGCGAACGCTTCGAACTCCTCAATGGGCAGCGGCCGGCTGAACAAATAGCCCTGGTAGTTGTGGCATCCCAGGTGCGCGAGAAAGTCGCGTTGGGCCTCGATTTCCACGCCTTCGGCGATCACCGTCAGACCCAGACTGTCGGCCAGCGCGATGACCATCTTGGCAATGGCCGCGTCGTTCGGGTCGGTCAGGACGTTGCGCACAAAGCCCTGGTCGATCTTGAGTTGGTCAAGCGGCAGCCGTTTCAGATAAGACAACGATGAATAGCCGGTACCGAAATCGTCCAGTGAAAAATTCACCCCCATGGCCTTCAGGGTGTTCATCTTCGTGATGATGCTCTCCACATCCTTGACCATCAGACTCTCTGTCAGTTCAAGCTTCAGACGCCTTGGACTGGCGCCAGCGTCCGCCAGCGCCGACTGCACGGTGGCGACAAAATCCTTGTGCTGAAACTGGCGCGCACTGACATTGACGGCAACGCTGAGCTGTGCCATTGAAGGCTGCGTCGACCAGATGGCGAGTTGTCGGCAGGCCGATTCGAGCACCCATTGCCCCATCGGGATGATCAGGCCGGTCTCCTCGGCCAGCGTAATGAATTCAAGCGGCGATACCAGCCCGCGCTGGGGATGCCGCCAGCGCAGCAACGCCTCGACACCGGTCAGGCGCCCAGCGCCAACGACTTGCGCCTGGTAGTGCAGAAGGAACTGTCCGGTCAGCACCGCTTCCCGCAAGTCCGCTTCCATGGCGGCACGGCTCATGACTTCCACCTGCATCTGCGGGTCGAAGAAACGCACGCCGTTCCCGCCGCCATCCTTGGCCTGGAACATGGCAAGTTCGGCACGCTTGAGCGGTGCATCGCTGCTCTCCTGCGGGTCCGCGCCGAACAGGGCAACGCCCATGCTCGGCGTGTTGTGATGCTCACCATGGGCCAGTTCGTAGGGCCGGTTCAGGGCGGCAACGATCTTGGCGCTGACGCCTCTGGCCTGTGTCGCCGCCTCCACCTCGCTGAAGCTGAGGCCTTCCAGCATCACCACGAATTCGTCGCTGCCAAGACGGGCTACCGTATCGCCCTCGCGCACACATCCGACCAGGCGCGTTGCCACCTGCTCGAGCAGCAGGTCCCCCTGAAAATGGCCCAGGGTGTCGTTGATGGTCTTGAAATTGTCCAGATCAATGAACAGCAAGGCGCTCTTGCGCTGACGCCGGGTGCTGCTGGTCAGGGTCTGCTCCATCCGGTCCAGCAGCAGACGGCGGTTCGGCAAGCCGGTCAGGGGATCATAGAAGGCCAGGTTCTGGATCTGGTCCTCGGCGGACTTGCGTGAGGTAATGTCGGTGAAGGCGGCGACGTAATGGGTGGTCAGTCCGGCGCTGTCCTTGACCGCGCTGATCGTCAGCCACTCGGGAAACAGTTCGCCGCTCTTGCGCCGGTTCCAGAGTTCGCCCTGCCAGGACCCGTCGCGTTCAATCTCGGTCCACATGGCGGCATAGAAAGCGCTGTCATGGCGTCCCGATGACAACAGGCGCGGACTGCGTCCCACAACCTCGTCGGCCTTGTAGCCCGTGATCTCGGTAAAGGCCCGGTTCACGCGCAGGATGACGCGCTGGGCGTTGGTAATGAACATGCCCTGCTGCGACTCGAAGGCGGTGGCGGCGATGCGCTGGGCCTCCTCGGCCTGTTTGCGCTCAGTGATGTTGCGCATCACTCCGAGAACCGCTGGCATGCCATCGTAGGTAATGAACTTGGCCTGCACCTCGACATCGACGGCCCCGCCATCGAGCCTGAGGTATTTCACTTCGATCATGGGGGCGGAACCGCCGCTGACCGTGATGCCTCTGATGCGATTTGA
Organism: uncultured Rhodoferax sp.; assembly: GCA_964355195.1. Taxonomy (GTDB): domain Bacteria; phylum Pseudomonadota; class Gammaproteobacteria; order Burkholderiales; family Burkholderiaceae_C; genus Rhodoferax. The sequence goes on from CAYHDD010000365.1 coordinate 2,087, forward strand.
AATGGCTTCGCGAAAGTCCGCATGAATCAGGTCCAGGATCGGCTTTCCCAGCAAGTCCTGCTCGTGATGACCGCCAAACAACTTGACCGCAGCCGGGTTGGCGAAAACGAGTTTGCCCGAAGAGTGGACCGTGATGGCTTCGGGCGACCATTCGATCAGCGTGCGATAGCGCTCCTCGCTCTCCTTGACCTTGGCATCGGCCAGCTTGCGCTCGGTGATGTCTTCGATGAAGACGGTGAAGTGCCAGACAACGCCAGTCTGCATCGGCGTGACAGTCATCTCCACCGGGAACTCGGTACCATCCCGGCGCATCGCTGTTCGCTCGGTGCGCCGGTTCAGGATGTACTCGGTGCGGGACGAGGCCATGCCGTCAATCCCGCCCCGAAAGGCAGCACGGTGCTGCTGCGCAATGATGGTTTCATCGAGCACCAGACCGATCGCCTCGCTCCTGCTCCAGCCGAAGATGATTTCGGCACGCCGGTTCCAGTCGGTAATCAGACCCCGGGCGTTCATCTCGATGATCGCGTCCAGCGCGGTATCGACAATGGCGCGCGTGCGTCCCTGATTCTCCATCAGGTCGCGCATGGTCTGGTTCAGGCGCCGACCCACGAAAATCATCAGAACCATGCCGCACACCAGCGCCAGTCCGACCATGCCCTGGCGTTCCCCGCCGCCCCACCACAGTACCAGAGCCGGGGGCGATGCGACGGCGCTGACGAACGCCATCATGGCCGTGCGCTGTTCCGCCATGGAGATCATGGCCACCGTGCAGACGGCCAGCAGTATCGCCACCAGCAGCGTGAGCTCGACACCACTGGCATGGTGGATCAACAGACAGGGCCCCAGTGACCAGGTCAGGCCCGCCAGCGTCGACTGCAGCAGGAAAATCCACTTCCAGTGCGCAACCTGCTGCGCCTGTGGTGCGGCGCGTCTGAAGGCGGCACATTCAAAGTAGCCCAGGGCCACACCAAACAGAATGGCCACGGTCCAGAGCGACATTTCTGCTGCGGGGAAAACGCGCCACAGGAGCACGGCAATGAGGGCGGTCACCCCCGCTGTCATCAACAGGTTGAGGGGCTTGCGTGTGTAGGCGGTGTAGAGCAGCCGCGCCTCGACGTCCGCACCGGGTTTTGGCGCAATGGGTGCCTGGTCAAGCAAACCGCGCATGAGGTTCCGGGGTTGACGCATGGCTTCAAATCACCCGCGGCAGCGCATCTGCGAGAAAGTCAAAAACACGGCGGATGCGCGCGCTCGTGCGAATTTCCCGGTGCACGGCCAGCCACATCGGCAAGGACGGGATCTTGAGCTGTCCGGGAAGTACTTCGACCACATCCGCCGCACCGCGCGCCATGTAGTCGGCGCAAAAACCCACACCCAGCCCGGCACGAACCGCCTGCCATTGCACAATGAGGTCGTCGCTGCGCAGTGCGAATGTCGAGCGTGTCACGGGGTAACCCATGGCGGCGAATCCCTGCAGGATGGCGGGGTTGGCGTCATTGCCTATGAGTTCGTGCTGCAAGAGGTCGGTGGCCTTGTGCAAGGGTGCATGACTTTCCAGATAGCTCCGGCTGGCGTAGGCGCCCAGTCGCACATCCCCGATCTTCCTGGCGATCAGTGAACTCTGGTCTGGGCGCACCATGCGCACGGCGATGTCGGCCTCGCGGCGCAACAGGTTGCTGACCTGGTTGCTTGACACGAGCTCGATCTGGATGTCGGGCAGCACAAGACGCATGTCCGCCAGCACGGGCGGCAGCAGTTGCACCGCCACCGGGACACTGGCCGTGATGCGTACCGTGCCAGCGCTCTGGCTCTGGGCGCCCGACAGCGTGCGCGAAAGTTGCAGGGCGCCGGCCTCCATGCCGCGCGCCGCCTGTGCCAGCTGCAAGGCGGTTGCCGTTGGCACCAGGCCACGTCCTGTGCGTTCGAACAGCACCACGCCCAGTTGACTCTCCAACTCCGCGATGTGGCGCCCCACGGTCGGTTGACTCATTTGAAGCTGCCGCGCTGCGCCCAGCAGGCTGCCCTGATCCAGCGCCGCCAGGAACGAGCGCACCAGGCTCCAGTCAA
>CAYHDD010000366.1:0-4144 GCA_964355195.1 uncultured Rhodoferax sp.
CGCGGCATGGTGTCACCGGCAGAATTCATTCCCCTGGCCGAAGAAAATGGCCTGATCTTGCGGATAGGGCAGTGGGTGCTGGAAACTGCTTGCGTGCAGTTGGCCGAGTGGGCTACACAGCCCGAACGGGCACACCTGACGATCGCTGTCAACGTGAGTGCACGACAGTTCAAACAGAGCGACTTTGTTGAAAGCGTGCTGGCCACCCTGGCACGCGCCGGGGCGAACCCGAAGCGACTCAAGCTGGAGCTGACCGAGAGCATGCTGGTGGACGACGTAGAGGGCATCATCGTCAAGATGGGCGCACTCAAGGCGCACGGCGTCAGATTCTCGCTGGACGACTTTGGCACCGGCTACTCGTCCCTGGCCTACCTCAAGCGCCTGCCGCTCGACCAGCTCAAGATTGATCAGGGCTTCATCCGCAACATCGTGACCGACCCCAACGAAGCGTCTATTGCCAAGATGGTGGTGGCGCTGGCTGAGAGCATGGGTTTGTCGGTGATTGCTGAAGGCGTGGAGTTGCAGGCACAGGCTGACTTTTTAGCGCATCTGGGTTGCCATGCGTATCAGGGCTATCTGTTCAGCAAGCCGCTGCCGCTGGATGCGCTGGAGGCATTTGAGCACAGGCGCTGAGGGGCTTGCCTTAAACTTGCAGGCACCGACGTCAACTGAGAGATTCATATGCCTCAAGCGACCCCGCCTGCCCAAAGCACCCCGCCTCAGTTTGTGGCTACATCCCGGCTTGCACCGGTCCGGCTGGGAATCGGTCTGCTACAGGGCTGTGTGTTGTACTTCTTGTACCACTCTGCCAGCAGTCAAACCTGGCTGGCGACCGACTCAGCGCTGTTTGGTCCCTTGTTGCTGGTGTCGTTTTTCATCCCGGTGCTCATGATGTCGGGCCTTGGGCACCTGCCCAACAAGGTCTGGTGGGGCTGGATGCTGGTGGCCACGCTGATCGCGGCGAGCCTGGCCTACTACGACATTTGGCGCATTGTCGGCGCACCCGCAGCGGACTATGGCCCCGGCATTCCGAAGGCGTCGTACCCCTCACCTTTGCTCTGGCTGTTTGGCGCCGGCGGCTTCTACATTGCGCACTCACTGGTGCTGGCCTCAGGGGCCGAGCACAAGCGCATCGCCAGCTACCCCAGTTATTTCGACAGCGCCTGGAAACTGCTGATACAGATCCAGTTTTCAGCCCTGTTCGTTGGGGCCTTCTGGGCGGTTTTGGGACTCGGTGCGGCCCTCTTCAAGCTCATTCAATTGAGTTTCTTCATGGACTTGCTCAAAGAGGCGTGGTTTGCCGTTCCGGTCACGGTCTTTGCCTTTGCCTGCGCGCTGCACCTGACCGATATGCGGCCCGCCATCGTGCACGGGATTCGCAACCTGCTGATGGTTTTGTTGTCCTGGATCTTGCCCATGGCCGTGCTCATCATCGGCGGCTTCTTGCTCAGTCTGCCGTTCACGGGTATGGCACCTTTGTGGGACACCAAACATGCGGGCGCCCTGCTGCTGTCGGCCTCGGCCCTCTTGGTGATCCTGATCAACACCGCGTTTCAGAACGGGGCGGTTGCGGACCAGGTCGCGCGCGTGCTGCGCATCAGCGCCCGCCTCGCTTGCGGCCTGCTGCTGCCACTGGTGGGCATCGCCAGCTACGCACTCGGTTTGCGCGTGGCCGAATACGGCTGGTCGACCGACCGCATCATCGCCGCCTGCTGCCTGCTGGTGGCCGGCTGCTACGCGCTGGGTTACGCCTGGGCCGCCAGCCGCCGCTCAGGATGGCTCGACGCCGTTGCCAGCGTCAATATCGGCACCGCCTTCGTGATCTTGGCCGTGCTGCTGGCCTTGTTCTCACCGCTGCTCGACCCGGCCCGGATTTCAGTTGCCAATCAGATCGCGCGTCTGGAAAATGGCCAGCAGACCGCCGCCAAGTTTGACTTTGATTATTTGAAATTTGAAGGAAAGCGCTACGGCGTGGAGGCACTGGAGCGACTCAAAGCCAGTGCCCAGGGCCCGGACGGCGCGCTGATACAGATGAAAGCGGCACAGTCGCTTGCCAAACAATCGGCGCGCGAGCGAACCGAGGTGCGCCCGACGTTCGCCGACCTGCGCGCCAATCTGAAGGTCTGGCCCAAGGACAAGCAACTCCCCGAGTCTTTTGTGACGCAGGACTGGACCAAGGAGGCCAACCCGTGGCGCTTGCCGACCTGTTTCAGGAAGCGGACCGCGCTATGCGATGTCTACGTCATCGAGTCCGAGGCTGACAACCAAGCCTCATTGCTGGTTGTGGGGCAAGACAGTGACAGCGGAGCGGCCCTCTTTGTGCAGAAGCCAGATACCCGTTGGCATTTGACCGCCGTGCTGCCCCACGACTTCCGCAGGTGCGCACTATTCCGTGAGAAGCTGCAAGCGGGCGAATTCAGCCTTGTGCCACCGACCCAGAAAGACCTCCAGATTGCCGACAGGCGCGTCCGCTTCATGCCCGTCGACGATCCAGGCGCAAATTGCCCCAACACCAAGAAGTAAACCCAGCCGCCTCTTTCCATGATCACTCTTTACGGCATTCCCAACTGCGACAGCGTCAAAAAGGCACGCGCCTGGCTCGGCGAGCACGCTGTGCCCTACCAGTTCCACGATTTCAAAAAACAGGGTGTACCGCCAGCCCTACTGGATGGCTGGCTGCAAACTATCGGCTGGGAAACGCTGGTGAATCGCAAGGGCACCGCGTGGCGCAAGCTCGATGCCGCCACCCAAGCCGCCGTGGTGGATGCGGCCAGCGCCCGCGCCCTGGTGCTGACGCAAGCCAGCCTGATCAAGCGCCCGCTGGTGGTGTGGGCCAATGGCGCGGTGAGCGTAGGCTTCAAGCCCGAGGCGTTTGCCGCGCGCCTGTAACGCTTTGCGGGACAGACCAAGGCTACAGGCGCGAAGCGACTGAGTTTGCTCTGTCCCCAACTCGAAACGGGATGTCAAGGGTAATAGCGCGCCATCGACTCGGCGACGCAGACCGGTTTGGCTCCACCCTCGCGCTCGATGGTGACCTGCCAGGTCATCTGAAAACCACCCTGCTCAATCGACTCGCACTGGTGCAGCTTCATGCGCGCCCGCAGGCGGCTGCCGACCGGCACCGGCGCAGGAAAGCGCACCTTGTTGAGACCGTAGTTGACGCCCATGCGCGTTTGCACAACTTTGAGCGACGAGATGAAGAACTGCGGCAAAAGCGACAGGGTCAGGTAGCCGTGCGCAATCGGGCCACCAAACGGACCGCTGTTGGCACGCTCAACGTCGACGTGAATCCACTGATGGTCGCCAGTCGCCTGGGCAAACTGGTTGACCTGCTCCTGCGTGATGGTGATCCAGTCGCTGACCGCGACTTCCTGGCCCACCAGACTGGCCAGTTCCGAGAGTGTTTGAAGGATTTTCATGACCTGACTTTAACAAGACTCCCACTGCACTTCCAAATCATTCAGGCTAGGCGTCGAGCCAGTCGCAGACGGACTGCCACTGCGCCAGGTCTTTCTCGACCCGCCCCGGCGTCACATCGAAGAGGGTCAGGCCGCGCGCCGCCAAGTGCACGTAATTCTGCGTATCGCGCAGATAAGCCAACACCGGCAAGCCCAGCGTGGCCACAAAGTCGTGCAGCTTTTCAGAGGCAATGGTGCGCGCATCAACGCGCATGCCGACCACCCCAATCTGCACGCGGTCGTAATGCTTGCTCTTTTGCAACTGGTCCAAAAAGGCGCGCGTGGCAAAGATGTCGAAAACGCTGGGCTGCAGAGGGACGATGAGCTTGGTGGCGACCTTCATCACATCATTGAAGCGCCACCCATGCAGGCCCGCTGGCGTATCGAGCACGACATGAGTGGAACCCTTGGGTGGCTTGGCAATCAGGTCGGCGCTCACGTCCCAGCTGCTGATGCGACGCGCTGCTGGCGGGCGCAAGTCCAGCCACAGACGCGAAGACTGCTGGCGGTCCACGTCGCCCAGCATGACAGCATGGCCCTGAGCCGCGAAGTAGCCCGCAATATGGGTGGCCAGCGTAGACTTGCCCACGCCGCCTTTTGGATTGGCAACAACAACTACTGGCATGCTTGACTCCTGAACGTTGGAATTTGCGCTATGTTAGCGGGGTCCACCGCCAAACAGGTAT
>CAYHDD010000367.1:0-4141 GCA_964355195.1 uncultured Rhodoferax sp.
CGGGGCCGCCAGGGCCGCAGTGGCGATCAGCATGGAGCAGCCGGTGACCAGTGCGCTGGCACCGGCCCTGAAAGCAACTGTGAATTTCATCGTCTTGTCGTAGGTCATAGGGATTGCAATGGTGCGAAAAGGGTCAACCGGAGGGGAGAGTCTGATTTTGCCTTCACGGGCGCTGGTAAATCTTCACAAATCAGGCGCGATTTTGCGCTCAAGCCCTTGATAGGGCAACGTTTTTGGACTTCATATGCAACGGGAGTCGGCAAAAATAGCGAAAATAGCGACATCTTGAAACCGATTTATACATGGCTTTACTTCCCTTACTGTATTTTCCAGATCCCAGGTTGCACACCGTCGCCAAGCCCATCCAGGTCGTAGATGACCGCGTGCGCAGACTGATCACGGACATGTTGCAGACCATGTACGAAGCCAAAGGCATCGGCTTGGCGGCAACCCAGGTTGATGTGCATGAACGCTTGATTGTCATCGACACTTCTCAGGAGCGTGACCAGCCCCTGGTCCTGATCAACCCGGAGATAGTCTGGAACAGCGTTGAGACCCACCTCAACGAGGAGGGGTGTTTGTCGGTGCCCGGGATCTACGATGGCGTCGAGCGTTTCGATGCCATCACTGTCAAGGCGCTTGATCGCGATGGCAAGTCGCGCATTGTGCAGGCTGAAGATCTGCTGGCTGTGTGTATTCAGCACGAGATGGATCACCTGATCGGCAAGGTATTTGTTGAATACCTGTCCCCGTTGAAACGCAACCGGATCAAGAAGAAGATGCTCAAGGCCCTGCGCGAGGAAAACCGGTGAAGCTGGTTTTTGCCGGGACTCCGGACTTCGCCCGGGTCGCGCTGGCGCAGCTCTGCGCTGCCGGACACCAGATCGAGTTGGTCTTGACGCAACCGGACCGGCCGGCCGGACGAGGCCTCAAGTTACAGGCTTCGAGTGTCAAGCGCTTCGCGCTTGAAAAGGGTTTGTCGCTGGCGCAGCCACGCAGTTTGCGTCTGGATGGCAAGTACCCGCAAGACGCGGTGGCCACCCGTGCTGCCCTGCAGGCAGTACAGGCTGATGCCATGGTCGTGGCGGCCTACGGATTGATGCTGCCGCAGTGGGTGCTGGATACGCCGGTCCAGGGTTGTTTCAACATTCACGCCTCGCTGCTACCGCGTTGGCGTGGGGCGGCGCCGATTCAGCGCGCCATCGAAGCCGGCGACGATGAGAGCGCCGTCACCATCATGCAAATGGACGCCGGACTCGACACCGGTGCCATGTTGCTGGCTCACACCTTGCCGATTTTGCAGAGCGACACCGCCGGCAGCTTGCAAGACCGAATGGCGGTGTTGGGTGCACGCCTGATCGTTTTGGCGCTTGACATCGCAGCACAGGGCAAATTGAAACCCGTGCCGCAGGCGCTGGAGGGCATCACCTATGCCAGCAAGATCGACAAGCATGAAGCCCAGATCGACTGGAAACAGAGCGCTGAGGTGATCACGCGAAAGATACGCGCCTTCAACCCGGCGCCGGGTGCCAGCACGACGCTTAGCGGCGAGAACCTGAAGATCTGGAGGGCGGTGCCAGTGTCGGGCATCGTGCCGACGGACGCGCTCCCCGGTGAAATTCTGGTGCTCGAAGAGCAGGGCATCACGGTGGCGGCCAAGGATTCCATCGTGCTGATGACGGAACTCCAACGTGCCGGGGCGAAACGCATGGGAGTGGCCGATTTTCAGCGCGGGTTTCCTGTCCGACCGGGCATGATTTGCGGCAATCACGGTGGCCTGGCTGCCCTGTAAGCTGTGTTCTTCCTATCCAAGTATTACCGGCATCCGCAATACCGAGAGGGCGCGCTGGCCTCGCTGGCGGTTGCGCCCGGCATTGCGGCCTGGGGCCTGATGACGGGCGTGACGATGATGAAGTCGGGCATGACCCTGGTGGAGTCTTTGCTGATGAGTGTCACCGTATTCGCCGGCAGTTCGCAACTGGCTGCGATACCGCTGATGGCAGCCGGTGCGCCGGTGTGGGTGGTCTTGGCCACGGCATTTTGTGTGAACCTGCGCTTCGTCGTGTTCAGTGCTCACCTGCGCCCCTATCTGATGCACTTGCCCTTTGGTCAACGCCTGGCGACCGGCTATCTGACGGCTGATTTGAGTTATGTGATGTTCGTCAAACGGTTCCCGGAACATGGGGGTGATGCGCAGCAGTTGCATTCCCAACAGGCGTATTTGATGGGGAACTGTGGCGTCAGCTGGATTGCCTGGAGCGCCAGCAGCGTGCTTGGCGTAGTGCTGGCGAATTTCGTTCCAACCCACTGGGGTCTGGGCTTTGCTGGCATCCTGTCCTTGCTGGGGATCCTGTGCTCGCTGGCGTCGAGTCGCTTGCGTTGGGTTTCCGCCGGGATGGCCGGAGCGGCCGCAGTGGCGGCGTTTGCCTTGCCCTTCAAGCTCAACATTCTGGTCGCCATCGCGGCAGCCGTGGCGCTCAGCCTGACACTGGAGAAACGATGAGCGGCGGCGAGCAACGTAGGGGGGCCACATGAGTGCGGATCCCTGGACGCCGGCCATCATCGTCGGCCTGACGCTGGTGACCGTGCTGACGCGTTCGTTCTTCTTTATCTCCAGCAAGCCCTGGAGCCTGCCCCAGTGGGCGAAACGTGGCCTTCAGTACGCACCGATTGCCGCACTGGCAGCGGTCATCGTGCCCGAAGTCGTGATGACGCAGGGGCACTTGATCAGTCAGTGGCAGGACGCACGGCTCTTCGCTGTCGCCGCCGGTGTCGGCTGGTTCTACTGGCGAAGGGGTGTGGGCCATGCGGTACTGGGCACCATCCTGGTGGGCATGGCGGTCTACGTGCCACTGCACCTCGGCCTCGGTTGGTGAGCTTGCTCTGTCCTCAACACGAAACGGGAGGTTGGATAGCCGCGAGCGTGTTACGGGCTTCTACAATCGGATGTGGGACAAACATTGCCGACTGGATTTATATGAACGTCATTCGCTTTTCCGACCTTTGCGCCCGTGGTCAGGTTGCTGGTCAAAGGGTCTTCATACGTGCCGATCTCAACGTTCCGCAGGACGCTGGCGGTCGCATCACCGAGGACACGCGCATTCGTGCATCCCTGCCGTGCATCCGCATGGCGCTCGAGGCCGGCGCTGCCGTGATGGTGACTTCGCACCTGGGGCGACCGACCGAGGGTGAGTTCAAGGCCGCCGATTCTCTGGCGCCCGTGGCGCAACGCCTTGGTGATTTGCTGGGCCGCGAAGTGCCACTGTTGACGAATTGGGTTGATGGCGTGCAGGTGCAGCCGGGGCAACTGGTCTTGCTGGAAAACTGCCGCGTCAACAAGGGTGAGAAGAAGAACAACGAAGATCTGGCCAGGAAGATGGCAGCCCTGTGCGACATCTTTGTGCACGATGCTTTTGGCACGGCGCACCGCGCAGAGGCCTCGACTTACGGCATTGCGCAATTTGCCAGGCTTGCCTGCGCCGGCCCTCTGCTGGCGGCCGAGATGGACGCCATCGGCGAGGCCCTCGCCAACCCGAAACGGCCGTTGGTCGCCATCGTGGCGGGGTCCAAAGTCTCGACCAAGCTGACCATTCTGAAGAGTCTGGCCTCGAAGGTGGACCAACTGATTGTCGGTGGTGGCATTGCCAACACCTTCATGTTGGCAGCGGGCCTGAAGATCGGCAAGAGCCTGGCGGAACCTGACTTGCTGAACGAGGCGAAGGACGTCATCGAAGCGATGCGCGCGCGCGGCGCTGCGGTGCCGATTCCGAGCGATGTGGTGACTGCCAAGAGCTTTGCCGCTGATGCCGTTGCCACCGTCAAAGCAGCAACTGACGTGGCCGATGACGACCTGATTCTGGACATCGGGCCAGACACGGCGCAAGCCCTGGCCTTGCAGCTCAAGGCGGCCGGCACGATTGTCTGGAACGGCCCGGTCGGTGTGTTTGAGTTTGCCGCCTTCGAGAACGGTACGCGGGTGATTGCCCAGGCGATTGCCGAGTCGAGCGCCTTTTCGATTGCAGGTGGCGGCGACACCCTGGCGGCCATAGCCAAGTACGGCATCGAAGAGCAGGTTGGCTACATCTCGACCGGCGGAGGTGCGTTCCTGGAGGTGCTCGAGGGCAAGACCTTGCCGGCGTTT
>CAYHDD010000368.1:0-4128 GCA_964355195.1 uncultured Rhodoferax sp.
GGTAATGAAGACATTCACTTCCAGACCGGTATTGCCTTGCCCGGCGGCCGCAAGTTGCAGACTGTTCTTGATCGCATTGCCCTGGTTGGCCCTGGACGCCAGAACGGTGACGGTGCGCAAGTCCCTGGCGGCCAGCGGCAGGGCTTTGCTGGCAGCGTCGCCATTCTTGATCAGGGTGACAGAACTCTCTGCCAGTTCGCGCTCCAAGGCGAGGTGGCTGGCGCTGCCAACGGCTGCCAGCGCTGTGTCGATTCGGGACTGTACGGGTTTGCTGGTGGCTTTGAGCAAGCCCAGTTTCTTCTTGAGTTTGAGGATCCGCAGTACCGAGGCATCGATTTCAAACTCGCTCAACGCGCCTGTGCGGACCGCCTGCATGACAAATTGCAGCAAGCTGTCGAAAGCCTGCAGGTTGGCGTCTGTGCTCAAGCCCATCGGCATCAGCGCAAGGTCTGCGCCTGCTGCAAAGGTCTGCAGCACAGCGTCTTGTGCAGAAAAGAAAGCGGCAATGCCCGCCATGTTCATGGCGTCTGTAATCACCACCCCCTGATAGTGCATGTCGTCGCGCAGCAGGTGCGTCAAAATGGCGCGCGACAAGGTGGCGGGTCGCATCATGGTTTGACCAGCGTAGGCAGGCGTACTCGCCGCTACCAGCGAGCTGTCGAGCGCCGGGTATTGGATGTGCGCTGTCATCACCATGTCGGGCGGGCTTCGGTCAAAGGCGTACTGGAAGGGGTACAGATCGACGTCCCTGATGGTGGCGAGATCATGGTTGACCTGCGGCAGACCGTAGTGCGAATCGACCTGGGTGTCCCCGTGCCCGGGAAAGTGCTTCACGGTGGATGCCACGCCCTGCGACTGGATGGCCGTTTGCAGCGCAAGGCCGAGTTCGGCCACCCAGTTGGGCGCATCGGAAAAACTGCGGACATTGATGACCGGGTTGTTGGGGTTGACGTTGACGTCCAGCGCCGGTGCGTGGTCCACGTTGATTCCGAGCGAGGCCAGCTCGCCGGCCAACACGACGCCAGCCTGACTGGCGTAGTGGGTGCCGCTGTGTGTGTAGCTGGCACCAATCGACATGTTGCCGGTCAGGCGGGTGCTGGAGTCACGCGGCGTGCGCAGCACCGTGCCGCCTTCCTGGTCGGTAGTGATCAGAGCGCCGATGCCTAGTCGGCCGGCGAATGCGGCCTCCTGAATGTCGCTGGTAAGCTGCACTGTTTGCGCAACGCTCTGGATGTTGTTGGAGAAAAGTATGACACCGCCCAACTGATGGCGCTTGATGAAGGCACCGACCTGCGGCTGCATCTGCGTGAATGCGGTGCTGCAGTTGTCACTGGGCTGGTTGCAGAAATAGCGGAAATCAACGACAAATTTCTGCGCAATTTTCTCTTGCAGCGTCATGCGGCTGACCAGGTCTTGCAGTTCCGGATCGGGTGCTGAATTGTCGTATCCGCCGCAGCCGGCAGTTGCAAGCAGTAGAGGGACTATCAGCAAGCTTGATCGCAGCGCAGCTTTGTGCATCACTTTGCCTGCGCGGTACTGCCGGCGTGGCTGATGCGCAGCACGCTGACCTTGTCGGAGTTGCTGGTCGTTTGAATAACCTCAAATGAAGTGCCGCTCCTGGAAGCCATGGTCCAGACCGTGCGCACCGGCTTGGTTCGACCCGAACTCTTGTCGTCAAAGTGCCGGATCAGGGTTCCGTCCTGGTCGATGCGCCAAGTCTTGCAGTCAATGACTTCCGGATAATGGGTGCAGGTCATCGAGCCATCTGCATGAAAGGTTGCGTAGCCTTTGCTGTAGCCGGAGCTGACCAGGGACTTTCCGGAAATCATGTCAGGCGTGAACGAAAGTCTGGGCGGCGCAGTTTGTGCTGGCGAGAGCGCGCCGCCCGTGGTCGCGCCCGATCCGTCACTGCAAGCCACCAGCACAACGAGCAACCCGGAGAGCGGGAATCGCGCCACTTCAGGCATTGACTGCAGCACCATCGTCGATCTATTTCGTGCCTGTGAACTCAAAAATGATGTCCTGGGTGGTGGACGACAAGCCTGTTGCTGTCCCGTGGGCCCTTGCCGTCAGGGTCTTGTTGTCGTCGCTCAGGGTCGCCGAGGCCGCCGTCAGGGTTATCGCGACCTCGCCGAAGGCGGTGCCGAAATTCACCGGCAGGCACGACAAGGCAGGGCCATTCCATTGCGCGCTGTTGCCCGTCCCGGTAGCCGTGATGGATCCCTTGCCGTCAAAACAGATACTTTTCATGGTTCCGTTCTGCCCCGAGACCTCCACGATTTGCTGGGTGTTGGAGGCACTGATGTAGAGGGTGAGGGTATTGGCGTTCTTGATCGTTGACGTCCCGGTCCACGTGCCTGCGAATGCGGGATTCAGGTTTTCGACGGCGCCACCCACATCCGTTGCTGTGATTGCCGTTACGGTTGGATCGCTGGGCGAGCCGCCGCCCCCGCAGCCGCTTAGCAGGGTCAGAGCAACGCATGCAACACACAGGCTCGCAACTTTTGCGATTGATGCAAATGGGGAATGCTTCATGATGATTTCTCCATAAAAATTGGTAGGGACATATTTGTCAAGTGTTCATCTCGCGCTTCATTTGTGCCACTGCGCCCGTCTTAGTAACAATGCAGCGAATTGGGTTCCATTGAAGTTCCTTGAATGAATTTTTCGCAGCCAACAGGTCTCAAGTCAAGTGAGGAAGGAGCTTGCAGCTTGTCAATCAAGGTCCACCCCGCCGTGAAACGATTCAGTTCTCTGTCTGTCAGTTCCCGTTTCGTCGCGTCCATTTCCTCAGCGGTGAAATCAAAGCCGGCCGCTTCGACCAGCCTCATGCGCGCTTGGGCATCGACGCAGGCGGTGAGCTTGCTGGCGAATTCGCTGTCTGTTTTCATCCGCTCGATGAATGCTTTGGCTGATTCGATGCTCATCGAACTTGCTCCTTTTGAATGACTCGTGCCTCTTTAGTAACAATGGAGCGGAATTGGTTCCATCGCCTGGCAGCCGTGCCCTGGGGAGCAGGGTCTTCCGCCCGGTGCACATGCACTGCATGATTGCCGCGCTGGTTCACAAAAATCGTTTATGCTTTTGCCATACAGGGATGGCAGCACCGGCACCGTATCGGAATGTGACTTCAAGAAATCACCTATGGATTTGCCTGACCAACTACTGACGCACATTGCTTCGCACTCGGATGTCACCATCATGACCGAGTTCCTGCTTTTCTTTGCGCTTGCCGGGATCCTGATTTCAGTTCTTTCAAACCGATTCTTCTTTAGTAACACTGACTTGAGCACAGATTATCTTTTCGAGAATGTCGAAAGGAGCATCTTTGGCTTTCTGGTCTTTCTGCTGGCGATTACCCTGGGTGATGTGCGCGCCACCTTCAGCAAGGCAGAGGACGGTGTTGTCAACGAGTGTCTCGAAATAAGGCAGTACGTTCATATGCTGGATTTGCAGAAGTCCCCCTTTACGCAGAGCCAGAAGCAGCAATTGAACATTTATCTCAACGCGGTGGCAACAGATGAGTGGCGTTCCCTGGCGCAGGCCAAACCGACTTTGTCCGCTCAGGCAGAACGGGCGATTTCAAGTTTGCGCAATTCAATACAGACGCACGTGCAGGAGTCGGGCATGTCAGGCTACAGCGACAAGATCATGGGCTCGTTGAGCAAACTGGAAAACGCCCGACTTCTGCGATACCAGCTTGCCACAACCTCCTCGCCACGAATCTTTTGGCTCTACATCGGAATGATGCTGCTGCTGGCCTGCGTGATGACGGGACGCACCAAGCTCGACAAACGGCGTTTTGCGGTGCTGGCAGCCTATTTCGGTGCACTGGGCATGGTGATCGGTTTGATCACGATACTGGAGCAGCCCTTTCGGGGTGAGACCAGTGTTTCAAAAGAGCCATTTCGCCAGGTGATAAAGCACATGACAGAAACCGGGCGCTAGCCGCTTCGTCGCAGAATGATCAGGCTGTCCTGACTGGAAAGGGTGGCGGGGTAGGGTAGTGCTGGATAGTTGATGTCGAGGAAGGTCGCGATCTGTGCATCCAGTCTTTCCAGGCTGCAAGGGGCGGTGGAAATCGGGTCGATCAGTGCCATCCTCAGTAATGCAATCAGTTCCTCCCGG
>CAYHDD010000369.1:0-4117 GCA_964355195.1 uncultured Rhodoferax sp.
CGTGATTGTGATGACCAGCAACATTGGCTCTCAGATGATTCAGAGCATGGTCGGACAGGACAGTGAGGACATCAAGGAAGCTGTGACCGATGAGCTAAAGAATCACTTCCGCCCTGAATTCTTGAACCGCATCGACGAAACCGTGGTGTTCCACGCTTTGGACGCCGATCACATTGCCAAGATTGCTGCGATCCAGATTGAGGTCTTGCGGGTGCGTCTGGTCAAGATGGACTTGTCACTGGAAGTATCGACTGCGGCGCTGGCCGAGCTGGCAAAGATCGGCTTCGATCCGGTCTTCGGTGCGCGCCCCCTCAAACGGGCAATCCAGCAACGGATTGAAAACCCGCTGTCGAGGTTGCTGCTGGAAGGCAAGTTTGCACCCAAGGACGTGATCCCGGTGGATGTTGATCCGATTCGTGCCCCGGGTCAGTTCAGCTTCGAGCGGGTCGTGCATTGAACTGGGCGCCAGCCTTGTGCTGGCGTCGCAAGAACGGGGCTATTTCAGTTTGCTGATCTTTACAAATGTTTCACTGATCTTCACGCTATGCAAGGGCTCGGGGGTGCATCATTTGGCAAGTAATGAAATAGCGCTTTGACGGTGCCAACACTTTCGCTGCGCGTCGCAGGCGTTGATTTATTGGGACAAGCTGAACTACCGGAGGGCATTCAAATGAAAACCGTTTTTGCCACTGTTTTGCTCTCGATACTGTCCGCCATCGTAGCGGTATTTTCTATCTCGGAGCTCTGTACAAAAGGTCAGAACACGGTCGGTTCGGCTGCGCCGGGGCGCTCAAGCATGAGCGATGCGAAGCCAACCGCGCCCAAGCAAAAAGTTCAGCAGTGGGTCAATCACTGAAGTCGCGGCAGGCAAGCGCAAGGGTGGGCCGTTCTTTTCTGTCAACGGGAAAGGCCTTCCATCGCTTTGGCAAGCTCATTGCCGCCCTGTGCTGCGCCGTTAGGCGGCACGCTGTTCCCGGCACGGTCGCAAACCTTGCCCAGTTGTTCGGCCAGGCGCTCCGGAGCTTGTTGATCGGTGCCAATCCAGACGCCGCTGGTCATGGTGATGTGGGCGGCCTCAAACGTACCGGCGCCAGCGCACAAAATGGTGCGCGTGGGGGCGGCGTCAGAGACCAGCACCAACATCGCTGGCACCACCGCTTCGGGCTTCAGTGAATCCAGGACCGCTTGCGGCATCAGGTCCTGGGTCATGCGCGTGGAGGCAGTCGGCGCCAGGCAGTTGACCCGAATATCGTTCTTCGCACCTTCCAGCGCCAGCGTTTGCATGAGGCCAACCAGGGCCATTTTGGCGGCACCGTAGTTGGTTTGTCCAAAGTTGCCAAACAAGCCGGTTGACGAGGTGGTCATCAAGATACGCCCGTATTTTTGCGTGGTCATGATGGGCCAGACCGCCTTCGTGCAATGCACCGCGCCCATCAGGTGCACATCAAGCACGGTTTGAAAATCGGCCAATTCCATCTTGGCGAAAGTCTTGTCCCGCAGAATGCCTGCGTTGTTGACCAAAATGTCGATTCGACCCCATGCCGTCATGGCCTGTTGCACCATGGCCTGAACGGCTGTGAAATCGGTCACCGATGCGCCGTTGGCGATGGCCTCGCCGCCGGCGGCACGGATTTCTGCAACCACCGCCTCGGCGGCGCTGACCGATCCTCCGGTGCCGTCGCGGGCGCCACCCAGGTCATTGACAAGTACCTTGGCGCCGCGCGCTGCCAGCGCCAAAGCGTGCTGGCGGCCCAAGCCACCTCCGGCACCGGTCACGATGGCAACGCGGCCTCTGAATTCGATGGTCATGCTTATCTATTCTCCGTTGAAGTTGAAAATCAGTGCTGCCGGCTCAGCGGCGGTGCCGAGTCAAGTTGCGTCAGCTTTCTTCAATACCTTGGCAACCGGTCCCGCGCGCAAGCGAAATGAGTCTGGCATTCCTGTGCCGAGCAGGGGACGCAAATAGAGTTTGAAGGCCTCGGTCACGTCCGTGCCATTGGCTTGAATGAATTCGTCTTCCATGGTGCGTGTTTTGCCGGCCACCGCTTCCAGTGCCAGCAATTCATAGTCAACTGCGTAGTCACCGCTGCGCTTGATGGCGACCGACCCATTGCGGCTGCCCCAGACCGCAAACTGGACCGCTTTCTCGCCGACTTCGCGGGCTTCGCGCTGGTCAACGTCCGACACGCAGCCGGTGAAAGAGCGCTGCAGATAACCAAACGTGTCGCCGCGCACGCGCTTGATCTTGAGTTTGGACTTGATTTCGTCACACAGCAAATCGGCCAAGGCACCGGTGCCGGAGAGCTGCACATTGCCGTGCGCATCGTGCTCCACATTCTTTGCCAGCAGACTGGCAATCGGTGCGCCTTCGGCGTTGTGAATGCCTTCCGAAACGGCAATCACGCAGCGACCGTAGCGATCAAATATCGCCTTCACATCAGTCAGGAATTTCTCCAGCACAAAGGTTCTTTCCGGCAGATAGATCAGATGCGGTCCGTCATCTGGGAACTTTCTGCCCAGCGCCGCTGCGGCCGTCAGGAATCCGGCGTGGCGCCCCATCACCACGCCGACATAAACACCCGGCAGGGCGATGTTGTCGAGGTTGGCTCCAGCGAAGGCCTGAGCCACAAATCTTGCCGCTGACGGAAAGCCGGGCGTGTGGTCATTGCCAACCAAGTCGTTGTCAATCGTCTTTGGAATGTGGATGGCCCGCAACGGGTAGCCGGCCTTGTGCGCTTCCTCACTCACAATGCGAACGGTGTCGCTGGAGTCGTTGCCGCCGATGTAGAAGAAGCTCCCGATCTGGTGCGCCTGCAAAACCTTGAATATTTCTTGGCAGTAGGGTATATCGGGCTTGTCACGGGTGGAGCCCAAAGCGGAGGACGGCGTGTTGGCCACCAACTCCAGGTTTTGCGGAGTCTCTTGCGTCAGGTCGACGAAGTCTTCGTTGAGGATGCCGCGCACGCCGTGGCGCGCCCCGTAGACGCGTTCAATCGACGCAAAGCGCCGTGCCTGCATGACGACGCCGACCAGCGACTGGTTGATCACCGCAGTGGGGCCGCCACCTTGGGCGACAAGAATTTTTCCGGAAGTCATCAGTATTTCTCCTTGCCAAAGTTCATCAAGTTTAGCTTGGGCTCTATACTTTGCTTTCAACTCGACCAACCATCTCTTAAACAGCGGGGCCCACATGACCATCAATGTAACTATCGATCTTGGCTATGAATTTGAAGTCAAGGCCAGTGCCGACGATGTCTTTGCCGTGCTGGCCGATGTACCGACCTCGGCGAGTCATTTTCCCAAGGTTGACAAGCTGGTCGACCTGGGTGACGGTGTGTACCGCTGGGAAATGGCAAAAATCGGGCTCGCACAGATCAATTTGCAGACCATTTACGCTTCCAAATATGTCTCCAACAAGGCCAAGGGCAGTGTTGTCTGGACCCCCGTCAAAGGCGAGGGCAATGCCCTGGTGTCAGGCAACTGGAAGATCACCGGCAAGAAGAAATCGACACAGATCGTGCTCCAGATCAACGGCGATTTGACCCTGCCCTTGCCGGGTCTGATGAAGATGGTGGTCGCCCCCGTGGTCGAGGCCGAGTTTGAAAAGATGATCGAACAGTACATCGACAACCTCACCAAGCGCTTTGGTGGTGAGGCCTGATCATTTGCTTGTCGCGGGTCGGTACGGCTTGGCCCGCCACCCCTGAATAAATCCACCGATAATCCAGCGCTGGCTGGACTTCTCCTGCCCTACTTTTCAGGATCATCGCAATGCATCGCGTCGCTATCAGCAGCACCGGCCTCTTTGTTCCCCCGGAGATCATCACCAACCAAGAGTTGGTGGAATCCTTTAACCGCTATGCGGAACAGGAAAACAGCGCTCATGCGACTGAAATCGCGGCTGGCACACGAGCCTGCATTCCCTCGTCAAGTGTCGAGTTTGTTGAAAAAGCTTCTGGCATCAAGCAGCGCTACGTGATGGAGAAGTCGGGCGTGCTCGACCCCACGCGCATGCGTCCGCGCCTGAAGGCCAGGCCAGATACTGAAATCTCATTGATGGCAGAGGTCGGTGTGGCGGCGGCGCGCGACGCGCTCGCTCGTGGGGGCAAGCAGGCTG
>CAYHDD010000370.1:0-4114 GCA_964355195.1 uncultured Rhodoferax sp.
CCTCCTTGCGCAGGTTCTCGACCGCAACCGGATTGCCGGCCGATAGCCAGAGCACGCTGCCTGACACCTGTTTGAGTATGCGCATCCACCCATCAAAGGTGCCGGGTGAAATCTTGTAGCTGTTGTTGAAGCAGCAGAATACAAAACCATCCGGCGGCAAACCTAGTTCTTCGCGCGTGAAGGTTCGCTCAGAAATGCGGCGCGTGGCGTCGCTGGGCATGTAGGTATCGGGCAAATAGACAATCTTCTCGCTGTAGTGCTGCTCGGCCCCGGCTGGTATCACTTGCCGGTCGGCAATCAGATAGTCCATGCACGGGGCGCCCAGCGTGCCCGGATAACCCAGGTAATTCACTTGTACCGGCGCAGCGCGCCAGGCAAACAGGCCGGAACGCGAGGCACCGGTATACCCGGCGAGGTCAACCGCGATGTCGATCTCCAGTTGCCTCGCCAGCTCGGCAATCTCGCGCTCAGACTGGCCACTGACATCAATGAACTTGTCGAACGCCGCCTCGAGCCGCAGCCGCATCGCGTCTTTGGTATTCGGCCCGTAAGAAAACGCATAGACCTCGAAGCGCTCGCGGTCATGCAGCTCGAAAAGCTGCGCCGTCAGGAACGAAACCGGATGCTCTCTGAAGTCCATCGAGAAGTAGCCGAGCCGAATTTTCGCCCCCCTGTTGCGCTGCGTGATGCTGATCGGCTCAGGGCCGCTGGCGTGCTTGTCAACCGCCCATAGCTCGGCGGCCCTTCGTTGCAGAGCCGGCGAGTCGGTCAGTGCCAGCACCGGAAAACTGGCTGCCACCTTTTCACCGCGCTCGATGGCCGCCAGCAGTTGCGGCACTGCGGACGCCGCGTCACGCCAATCGCACATGTGCCTGCGCGTATGCAGCAGCGAACCCAGCAAGTACTCGTAGTTTGGCTCCAGGCTCAGTGCCCGCTCGTAATCGGCGGCGGCCTGTGGGTGCTGCTTGAGTGCGTTGAAGGCGTTGCCTCGGTTCGAATACACCTGGGCAAAATCGGGTCTGAGGGTGATGGCCTGGCCATAGCTGTCAACCGCCTGCTCATGGCGCCTCATGTCATTCAGTGCGATGCCCCGGTTGCTGTAGGCCTCGGCGTAGTCTGGCCTGAGTGCTATTGCCTTGTCGTAGTGCTCGATGGCTTGCAACTGGCGCCTCAAGTCCCTTAGCGTGTTGCCACAATTGCAATAGGCGTCAGCATGATCGGGCTTGAGCGCAATCGCCTGCTGGTAGCTTTCAATGGCAGCCCGGTGTTGCTTCAAGGCATGCAAGGCGTTGCCACGGTTGCAATAGGCATCGGGATAGTCGGGCTTGAGCGCAATCGCCTGCTGGAAACTCTCAACCGCTGCCTCATACTGTTTCAAGGCGTGCAAGGCATTGCCGCGGCCGCAATAGGCGTCGGCATTGTCAGGCTGCAGGGCAATGGCCTGGTTGAAATCTTCGATGGCCGCTTGATGCCGCTTCAGGTCGTTCAAGACGACGCCGCGGTTGCCGTAGGCCTGCGCAAAGTCGGGTCTGAGGGCGATGGCCTGGTTGAGGCTGGCGAGGGCCTTCTGGTACTGCTTCAAGCGCGTCAACGCCACACCACGGTTGGAGTAAGCGTCGGCATGGTCGGGTTGCAGAGAAATGGCGCGCTCGTAGTCCAGCACGGCAGCGTCATACTGAGCCAGTTCGATGAGCGCATTGCCACGGTTAGAGAGTGCGGCGGCGTTGTGCGGATGCAGCGCGATGGACCGCCCGATCAGGGCCACGGCCTGTTCCAGGTGACCGCCTTGACGCGCCAGCAGACCCAGGAAATGTAGTGCGTCGAAGTGATGCGGCTGCGCCTGTAGCACCTGCTGGTAAAGCGCTTGCGCCTGCGCCAACTGCCCACTTTGGTGCAGGGCCAGCGCCTGAGTGAATTTGGAGTGAACTTGCCTGGCCGCTTGATTGTTAGCGCCGGGTGTCGATTTCATCAGCTAGCGCACAAGCCTCAGGTGGGCTGAGCTGGCGCGGGCGCTCACACTCACACTGCCATCGGCAAAGTAGACGATCCAGGCGGCACCCGAATCGCCCGCGTAGGGCGACGAAGCCCAGGTGTTGAAGGCCGGTGTTGCGGGGAATGCCGTGGCGTTGATGGCCGGCCCGATGACCGTGCTGTCGGCCAGGCTGGCAAGCTCCTTCACATTGGGCAGGCGCCAACCACTCTGTGTCTTGGCGTAGGCCAACGCTTGCTCGTGCGTATAGGTGCTGGCACTGCCGGTGCAGGTGCCGCCGCTAAAGCTCTGGCCTTCGCTACAGCGCCGCCAGGTCAGGCCGGTCTTGCTGTCGGTGACCAGGGCATTGGCGGTGCCGCTTGCATCAGCGCCGTAGCTGTAGGCGCTTTGTGCCTGCGAGGGGCTGGCTGCCAACAACCCGAGCAGTACGGCGCCAGCGGCAACTATTCCTTGGTTCATACGGTGTGTCCCTTTAGCAACGACTTTGTGAGGCTCATCGCACCAACCTGAGCGCCTGCTTGCCGCTTCGGGCGCTGCTGCCCACGAAGCCATTGGCAAAGCTCACATACCAAGCCTTGGCGCTGCCACCCAAATAGGGTGTGGCGCTCCAATACCAGCCGATCATGGTATTTGGAAACCAGGTGGCATCCAGCGTGGCAGTGGGGCTCACCAAAGCGTAGTCAACCAGACCCTGTAGTTCGTCGCGCGTGGGCAAACGCCAGTCGCTAAAGCCGCACAGGGCGCTCGCGTTCACCGCGGTCACGTAGCTGCTGGCATCCCCTGCGCTGTTGTCAGCGGCATTGCTGTAAGTGTTGGTGTAGGCGCGCACGCCCGAGGTAGGTTTGCCCTCCCAGTACAGGCCGGTCAGATTGTCTTTGATGCATTCGGTGCTGGCGTAGCTGCCCACCGCGGCGAAGCTAAAGCCCAGCTTGCCATCGCTGGCGCTCGCGCTGCTGACGTCAGGCCCCATCATGCCGTCTTGCGCGCTGTTAAGCGCCACGGCCCCCGCGCTGTTGCAACTTGCCAAGGTGTCGCTGCCGCTGGCATAGCACTGGTTGGCGTTGACGCCGGTGTCAGCCACGTAGGCCGAGGCCAGGCGCACGCTGACCGGGCTGCTGGTCACGGTGCCATCGTTCACTGTCAGGTTTGCCACGTAGGTGCCGACCACATCGGGCAGCAAGCTGGCCGAGGCGGTGCTTGCATTGGTCAAGACGGCGCTGCTGCCAGTGGGCTTGGTGGTCAAAGTCCAGCTGTAGCTGAGGGCCTTGCCGGGCGCAGCCGAACTGGCACTGGCATCGAGCATGACGCTGGCATTGGTCAGCACGCTGCGCGAAGAGCCCGCGTTGGCGGTCGCGACGGGCACAGTCGCTGGGTTGGTACTGGTGGCGTTGGTACTGTAGCCGTAGTTGGCCAGCGCCTGATTGTTGAAGGTGATGGAGGCGCCGCCGTAGGTGGCGTCCGTCTCAAGACCGGCCAATAGATTGACTGAGTTATAAATGATCTGACCACGCCACGCTGGGCCGTAATAGGCCAGGAGCTGCTTCAGCGCGTCCAGCAGAATCGCGTACTCGCTTTGCCCCTGGGCATTGACGGCAGTCACGGTGCTGGCGGTGATGCCCAGGTTGTTGAGCAGCAGCAGTGCCAGGTTGGCATCGCTGGTTTGGGCGTAGCTGCTGACCAGACTGGCCGCAAAGGCCGGGCCATTGGTTGCTGCCTGCGTGGTGTAGGTGAGAATCTGCGGATAGCTGGGGGCTTGTCCGTACAGAGCCTGGAAGACATACACGGCCGTGGCCACATTGCCGCTGATGCGTGGGCCGTTGGAACTGGCCTGCATCGTTGGCCGTGGTGCGGCCGCCTGCGCTGGTGGTGTCTGAAGCGAGGGCGCGGCGGGTTCATTGCCGCCACCGCACGCAGTCAGCGCCAGCGTTGCCGAGATCAGCGTTGTGCGCGCCAGCGTAGGCCAAGCTGTTGTCATGGAATTTTCTCCCTGCCATCTACTCTACGTTACCAACATTCTAACTGCCCAACCGCAAAATCCAGGCCGCTACTCTGCGAAGCGGGCCTGGGTTTGCTGCGTTGAGGTCTGCCGCCTAAATTAGATAAAGTCCGCAATAGTCAAAACTG
>CAYHDD010000371.1:0-4106 GCA_964355195.1 uncultured Rhodoferax sp.
GCCGGTGGTGCCGCTGGTGTACAGCGTGTAGCTCACGTGCGTGGCATCAACCCACTCGCAATCGACCACCGTGTTCAGGTGCTTCTGCCGCAACGCCGCCCACAGATGATCGCGCCCAGCCACCAGGTCCATGGTCGCGAGTTCGCGGTCGACCAGCAATACCGAAGCCGGCTTGTGGCTGGAGAGTCGAATCGCCTCGTCCAGCAAGGGCTTGTAGGCCACCGCCTTGCCACCACGAGAGCCGGCATCGGCGCTGATCACCAGCTTCGGCGACGCGTCTTCGATGCGCGACGCGAGCGAACCGGAAGCAAAGCCTCCGAAGACCACCGAATGGATGGCACCGATGCGCGCGCAAGCCAGCATGGCGAACGCCGCTTCGGCAACCATAGGCATGTAGACCAGCACCCGATCCCCCTTTTCCACACCCAGTTCTTTGAGTACCGCCGCCATGCGCTGTACTTCGGCGTGCAACTCTCGAAAGGAGTAAACCCTTTCCTGGTTGGTCTCGGTCGAGACAAAGATCAATGCCGCCTGGTCGGCCCGGTCTTTCAAGTGCCGGTCGATGGCGTTGTGGCACAGATTGGTGGTGCCACCAACAAACCATTGGGCGAACGGCGGGTTGCTGTAATCGCAAATCTGCTGGGGCGGCGTCTTCCAGTCGACCAATTGCGCCTGTTCAGCCCAGAAAGCGTCGCGCTCGGTGAGCGAGCGGCGATGAAAATCAGCATAGCTTGTCATGACGTGTCTCCGGTCGGGTAAAAAAACTGAATTCATAATTATGGATACTCAACTTGCTGCAAGCTGACGTGCGACGCGATGCAAATCACTCCTTTGGCCACGGACAATTAAATCCTGAAGTAAGACCATAAGTCTTGAATTAGCCGAATTCCCGTGGGGCGACCTAACCAGACAAGGATGGCGTCGAACATCATTTCTTGTGCCCAAACCAGGCCTGCTATCAGCCTGCACTTGCTGTTGGAACTAATCGACAAGCTCTCCAGCACGTCTGCGCGCGCTTAGCCGACGTTCGTCTTCGCGGGCATTGTCGTCCATGCTCTGGCGCACGAATTCGATGTGGTCACGGGCGGCTTGGGCGGCCTGCTGTGGCCTGTGCTCGCGGATCGCCTGCCAGATGGCGAGGTGTTGCGACTGCAACTGATCCCAGCGCTGAGGCCGTGCATGCAGGTGCTCCAGATTGTTCGATACATGACCGTGGATCACCCGCATCAGGCTGGCACTAAGGTGCCCGATCAGCACGTTATGTGCCGCTTCAGCGATCACCTGGTGAAACTCAACGTCCGCGTCAATGCAGGCAGCGAGGTCATCTCCGGCATAAACAGCCTCCAGTTTCGAGTACACAGCGTCCAGGCGTTTGATGTCGACATCAGTGGCACGGTCTGCGGCCAGCTGCGCCGCTTCGCTTTCGAGCATCTGGCGAAACTCGAGCAGGTCGCGGTGCAGAAGAGGATGACCTTTGACCAGGTCCTGCCAAGGATCGGCGAAATGTGCCTCTAGTCGATTTGTGACAAAAGTGCCACCCCCATGCCGGGTGCTCAAGAGCCCCTTTGCAACCAGCTTCTGAATCGCCTCCCGCAGCGAGGGCCGCGACACACCCAGATCCAGAGCGAGGTTGCGCTCTGCTGTCAGGCGATCGCCCGGTTTGAGCGAGCCTTCGAGGATGCGTTTTTCCAGCTCGACCGCGACAGTGTCAGCGAGTCGGATCACCTGGGGGCGGAGTAGCGGCATGGAGAATAAAAGTGGTAAGACCACACAATGGTAGCCCATTTCTATCTGTCTAGCCCCATATTGCTAAGGGAAAACACCTATTTTCAATGATGAAATATTTTTTACACTTGCACCAATTGGTAATACCACTTTACCATTAACCCCTGGAAAGAAAACAGTGCCCTCTGAGTCCGACACCCGAAGTGCCCGGCGGTATCCACCCAAACCGGTCCACGTTTATCTTTTTGCAACTTGCCTGATCGATCAGTTCACGCCGCTGGCCGGGCTCGACACGGTGCGCCTGCTGGAGCGCGAAGGCATCACGGTGCACTATCTGGAACAGCAGACCTGCTGCGGCCAGCCGGCCCACAGCAGCGGCTTTCCCGACGAGGCGCGGGCGGTTGCCTTGCACCAACTCAACCTGTTCACCGAGGACTGGCCGATCGTCGTACCGTCCGGCTCTTGTGGCGGCATGATGCGACTGCATTACCCGCATCTCTTTGCCGCTGACCCGGTGTTGCACGCGCGGGCAGTCGCGCTGGCCGAGCGTGTGTACGAGTTGAGCGAGTTCCTGGTGCACGTTGTGAATTTCAGCCATGAGGACCTGGGCGATCCCTGCACCGTGGCGCTGCACACCTCCTGTCATGCACGGCGCGAAATGGGTTCGCATGAGACCAGCGCGGCGCTGCTGGAGAGCCTCGGGCAGGTCAAGCTCTTGCAGCAGGCGCGCATCGAGGAGTGCTGCGGCTTCGGCGGAACCTTCGCCATGCGTTACCCCGACATCTCCGAAGCGATCGTGACCGACAAGGTGGCCAGCATCCGCGACACTGGGGCCGACAGCGTCGTCAGCGCCGACTGTGGCTGCCTGTTGAACATCACGGGTCGTGCCGCCAAGCAGGACGAGCTCGCCGGCATTGCCACGCCGACACTGCCGGGCGAGCACCTGGCCAGCTTTCTGTGGAAGCGCACCAGCGCGCCATCCGCATGAGCGCCAGAGAAAGCATCCTGGCGCGGCTGCGCGCCACGACCATTGTGCATCCGCCGGCACAGCCCGACGTCAAGTCCTGGGTTGCGGCACAACAGCGGGACGAGCCTCTCGCGCAGCGCGTGCAGCGGCTGCGCGCAGCCATGCAGGCCGTCAAGACCGAGGTGCACGACACCACAACCAGCGACTGGGCGGATCTGCTCATGTGCCTAGCGGCGGCCAAGCGCGTGCACAAGTTGCTCATCGGCACCGACACGGCGCATGGCGCCGAGCTCGAGGCGCGCCACAGCCAGCTGTCTTCGAGCCAGACCGACGCTCTGGAGCTGCGACGCTACAACCAGCGCATCGAGACCTGGCGAGAGGATCTGTTCGACGGCGTGGACGCGTCGCTCACGCTGGCCAGAAGCGCCATCGCAGAAACCGGGAGCCTGATCCTCTGGCCCGACGCCTGTGAGCCACGGCTCATGTCGCTGGTGCCGCCGATCCACTTTGTTTTGCTCGACGTGGCCACGATTCACGCCGACATGCACAGCGCCTTCACGGCCGAAGGCTGGGCCAATGCCATGCCGACCAACGCGCTGCTGATCAGCGGCCCGTCCAAGACCGCAGACATACAGCAGACCCTGGCCTACGGCGCACACGGCCCGCGCGAACTAGTGCTGTTGCTGCGCCACGGCAAGGGGCAATCGGCATGAACAAGGTAATTCCGATCCACGCGATGGACGACTTCAAGGAGCGCAGTCGGGTCGTCTTGAATGACCCGGTGCGGCGCAAGAATTTCCGCGGTGCGATGGATTTTCTGCAAGCCAAAAGGCGCGGCCAGTTCCCTGACCAGGAAGAACTGCAGGGGCTGCGCCAGCTGGGCGCCTCCATTCGCCGCTACAGCCTGGCGAACCTGCCCAGGCTGCTCGAGCAACTGGAGCAAAACCTTGCGGCGCGCGGGGTTCAGGTTCACTGGGCGCTGGACGCCGATGAGGCCAACGCCATCGCGCTGAGCATCGCGCAACGGGTCAACGCAAAGACCATCGTCAAGGGCAAGTCGATGGTGAGCGAGGAGGTGGGCTTCAACCACGCGATGCAAGCCGCGGGAATCGAGGCGATGGAGTCCGACATGGGCGAGTACATCGTGCAGCTCGCCGGTGAAGCGCCCTCGCACATCATCATGCCGGCGATCCACAAGACAAAGCAGGAGATTGCAGCGCTGTTCGCCAAGGAAATCCCGGGGGTGGCCTACACCGACGATGTGGACGCATTAATCGCCATCGGCCGGCGTGTACTGCGTGCCAAGTTTGCCGCAGCCGACATCGGTCTGTCGGGCGTGAACTTCTGCATAGCCGAGACTGGCACGCTGTGCCTGGTGGAGAACGAGGGCAATGGCCGCCTGTGCACGACTGTG
>CAYHDD010000372.1:0-4101 GCA_964355195.1 uncultured Rhodoferax sp.
ACCGCGAGCAGTTGTCGCGTTTTGTTTACCAGACCGGCATGTTCATGCGCCCGGTCTTCACCGCTGCCAAAGCGGTGCCCGCTTCCGGAAAACGTGTTGCCTACGCCGAGGGCGAAGACGAGCGCGTGCTGCGCGCCGTGCAACTGGCGGTAGACGAGGGCCTGGCACACCCGATCCTGATTGGCCGCCCGGCCGTCATCGAAGCTCGCTTGCTCAAAGCCGGCCTGCGCATCCGGCTCGGCCAAGACGTCTCCTGCGTCAACCCCGAAGATGACCCGCGTTTCCGGCAGTACTGGGAAACCTACCACCGCCTGATGGGCCGCCACGGTGTGTCGATCGAAGCTGCCAAAGCCGCTGTGCGACGCTCGACCACCACCATCGGCTCGCTGATGGTCAAGTTGGGCGACGCCGATGCCATGCTGTGTGGACTGCATGGGCGGTTTGACGTGCATCTGGAACATGTCCGCGACGTCATCGGCGTCAAGAAAGGTGCCTCCGGTTTAGCGACGCTGAACGCCTTGATGCTGGAAAAGCGCACCCTCTTCATCGCCGACACCTTTGTCAACGAAGACCCAGATGCGCAGCAACTGGCCAGCATCGCCGTCATGGCCTCCGATGAGATCAAGCGCTTTGGCCTGCCGCCCAAAGTGGCCTTCCTGTCGCACTCGATGTACGGCTCGTCGAACCGCAAGTCGGCCCTCAAAATGCGCGAGGCCTACGAACTGTTCTGCAAACTGGCACCCGATGTCGAATGCGATGGCGAACTGCATGGCGACGCCGCCTTGTCTGAAGAGATGCGCCACGCCGCTCTGATGGACACGCAGCTCAGGGGCGAGGCCAACCTGCTGATCTGCCCGAACCTGGACGCCGCCAACATCCTCTTCAACGTGCTGAAGATGACCGGCGGACACGGTCTCACCGTGGGTCCGATTCTGCTCGGCGCAGCGGCGTCGGTGCACGTGCTGACACCCTCGGCCACGGTACGCCGGGTGGTCAACATGACGGCCCTGGCCGTTGCCAACGCGGCCCATCGCAGTTAAGGCCCCGGAGAATGGCTTTAGCGCGCCGCTGTGCGGCGCGCTTCGCGTTGCATGAAGAGGTACAGGCCTTCCACCTTCTCACGCGCCCAAGGCGTTTTGCGCAGGAATTTCAGACTCGACGCCACGCTTGGATCGTGGGCGAAGCAGCGGATGGGGATGCGCTGTTCGAGCTCGGCCCAGCCGTAGTGCTCAGCCAGGGCGCTGACGATGGCCTCCAGCGTCAAGCCATGCAGGGGGTTGCGCGGTTGAGCTGGCATGGGGACTGGTGTGGTGGGCATGAGCCCATTTTGCCATCCGACCCAAGCAAGGGGGGTGCGCCGCGCGGGCGCAAGCCAGCTAGAATACGCGGCTCGGAAGCTTGGCAGAGTGGTCGATTGCACCGGTCTTGAAAACCGGCAAACCGAAAGGTTTCTAGGGTTCGAATCCCTAAGCTTCCGCCAATAACCCTTGTAAGTCTATGAATTACAAGGGTTTTTTGTTTTCGTTATACCTTTAACCTACATCCTACCCAACATAAATAGAATGATTGGGTTTCTCCGTCCCATAAGCACTTTTGTTACCCGCCAGGAAAAATCTGGCACCAAGGGCCATCACCCGTTGGTTCGTTCAATTTTGGGGGTAAGGTCTGCCAGGTAAGGTCATTGTGGGTGTGGGCACCTATCAAATCGAAGATGGCGTTTGTAACCGCCGACCCTGTGCTTCACTGCGCCCAACTCTCCCCCATCACCTGCGCCTGCTCAAGCACCAGTTCGACCGCAGCGTCCTGCTGGTCGGGCGGGTACTTGTACTTGCGAAGAATGCGCTTGACCATCAAGCGCAGTTTGGCCCGCACGCTTTCGCGCTCTGACCAGTCCACGCTGAGATTCTGACGCAGGTTCTCGGTCAGCTCATGGGCTATTCTTTTGAGCGTCTCGTCGGTCAGCTCACGCACCGCAGATTCGTTGTTTGCCAGCGCGTCATAAAAGCGCACTTCATCTTCCGTCAAGCCCAAGGTTTCGCCACGGGTCGCGGCATCCCGGAACTTCTTCGCCATCGCAACCAGTTCTTCCATCACCTGCGCGGTCTCAATGGAGCGGTTCTGGTAACGGGTGATGACGTTGGCGAGCATTTCAGAGAACTTGCGGTTCTGAACCACGTTGCTGGCAAAGCGGCTCTTGATCTCACCTTCGAGCAGGCGCTCCAACAGCTCAACTGCCAGGTTCTTCTCCGGCAGGTTACGCACCTGTGCCAGGAACTCATCGTCGAGCAGGCCGATGTTGGGCTTATCCAGGCCCACGGCGTCAAAGATGTCCACCACGCTCTCTGATACCACCGCCTGGCTGATGATTTGCCGGATTGCCAGTTCACGCGCTTCGTCCGTGCGCCGCTTGGCCGATGTTTCCTTCTTGGTCAGGATGACCTTGACACCCTGCATGAAGGCGACCTCTTCGCGCACCGCCCTGGCTTCATCGAGCGTGCAGCACAAGGTGAACGCCTGGCTCATCGCCAGGGCGGTGTCAGCAAAGCGTTTCTTTCCGTCCCGGGTATCGCCTGTCCTGGTGCCCAGCACGTGGTTGGCGGCACCCGCCAGTGTTCTGTGCCCGCCGCTCAGGAAGCCGCTGTAATCAAAGCCGTGCAGCATGGCGCGCAGCACATCCATCTTCTCCATCAGCACGCTGTACGCCTCGTGTGCGTCCACGGTGGGGCGACCCCGGCCTTGACTCGCCGTGTACTCCTTCATGGCGGCTTTCAACTCGCTGCCGATGCCGATGTAGTCCACCACCAGGCCGCCTTGCTTGTCCTTGAAGACTCGGTTGACGCGGGCAATGGCCTGCATCAGGTTGTGGCCCTTCATCGGCTTGTCCACGTATAAGGTGTGAACGCAGGGTGCATCAAAGCCGGTGAGCCACATGTCGCGCACGATCACCATCCGCAGCGGATCGCCTGGGTCTTTGAAGCGCTTTTCCAGCCGTTTCTTGGTCTGAGCGCTGTAAATGTGGGGCCGCAGCAGGGCTTTGTCGCTGGCAGAGCCTGTCATCACGATTTTGATGGCGCCCTTCTCGGGGTCGGCGTCGTGCCAATCCGGGCGCAGCTTGGTGATCTCGTTATACAGATGCACGCAAATATCGCGGCTCATCGCCACCACCATCGCTTTGCCAGTCTGGGCCGTGTTGCGTTGCTCAAAGTGAGCCACCAGGTCAGCGGCAACACTGGCAACGCGCGGCTCGGCGCCGACCACCTTCTCCAGCGCAGCCCAGCGGCTCTTGAGCCTGGCCTGCTGGCTTTCTTCGTCGTCTTCGGCGAGTTCGTCCACCTCGTCATCGAGGTGGGGTAGGTCAGCCTCGTTCAGGCTGAGTTTGGCCAGGCGTGACTCGTAGTAGATGGCAACCGTAGCGCCGTCTTCCTTGGCCTGCTGCATGTCGTAGACATGGATGTAGTCACCAAAGACGGCGCGGGTGTCGTGGTCGGCACCGCTGACGGGTGTGCCGGTGAAGGCAACAAAGGTGGCGTGCGGTAGGGCGTCACGCAGGTGCTGGGCGTAACCTACCTGGTAGCGCTCGTGTGTGTACTCAGGCGGGGCAAACTCGGCCCGGTGCAGCGCAGTGGAGCCGTCCCCGGTGGCGACGGTTGGGCTAAGGGCGCCAGCGCGCGGTTTGAAGGTTTTGAGTTTGGCCTCGAAGCCGTACTGGGTGCGGTGCGCTTCATCGGCGATCACCACGATGTTGTGCCGGTCGGACAGCACCGGGTATGTATCCTCATCCTCACCCGGCATGAACTTCTGGATCGTGGCAAACACAATGCCGCCTGAAGGGCGGTTGGCCAGCAGGGTGCGGAGTTCTTGCCGCGTGCTGGCCTGCACCGGCTGTTCACGTAACAGGTCTTGCGCCAAGCTGAACACGCCAAAGAGTTGCCCATCCAGGTCGTTTCGGTCGGTGATGACGACGATGGTCGGGTTCTCCATCGCCGGTTCTTGCATGACACGAGCTGCAAAGCAGGTCATGGTGATGCTCTTGCCGCTACCCTGCGTGTGCCAAACGACGCCGCCCTTTTGCGAGCCACCGGGACGTGATGCCGCAAGCAC
>CAYHDD010000373.1:0-4100 GCA_964355195.1 uncultured Rhodoferax sp.
CCCACCGTGCTGTTTTGCCACATGGTCGAAGGCGATTGCGCCAGCGTCAGAGACAGGCTACGTGTGTTGATCAGGTCTTGCGTGGCCTCCAACCGCTCTGTGGAAATGGGTGCCAAGAGCACCTGTAGCGTAGGTCCGGATTGAAAGGTCAACCGCGCCCCCAACGGAACGTATTCGCTCATGATGCGCCCCGAGGCTTCTTGGCGCAGATAGACCTCGGGCTGCCAATCCACTCGCGACAGTGCAAGCGGCAGATTACTCGTGGTGCTGGGCCACCACCACACATTGAACATCCGATTGCCATTTTGGGGACGCCAGCCCAGATCGCTTCTGAAATTGGTCGAAAAGTCTTCCACAAAGACGCCTGCATCGAGCAAGTCCTGCTTGCGCAGCACCATCGCGTTGACGAAGTGCCCGCTGAAACGCGGGCACGCGCTCAGTTCGCCCGCTTGCGCACACGCAGACGTTTGCGAATACGCCATCGACCCGACAAACCGGATGTCCCCCGCGATGTTTTGATGCGTATCGAGTGCAACTACCTGATTGGAGCCGTGCTTCGCGCCATAGTCCCGGTCGGTCAGGGCAAATCCGAGGTCACCGTCGCCCGTGGAAAGTACGCCGCGCCCTATCAGATTGCGCGAGGCAGGCGCTCGTACCGACCCGTTGCCATAGGTCCCCGGCGTCACCAGGCTGCTGCCGCCCTGATCTTGCGCCATCAACCACTTGCTGGAAAAGGCGGCCGCGCGCCCAGTGACCTGCACCGCAAAACTGGGGTCCGCAATTTGCCGCGTATGAATGAGAGAAGAAGTCTGGAACAGGTCTGAGCCTTGTGTGAAGAAGGGTCGCGTCTCACGCAACCAGGGAGCAAACATCGCGTCTTTAGTGAACGCCGGTTGATCCGGCTCGCGGTCAGAGAAATTGGGGTGCCAGGTTCCCGCCACGGTCCAGTTCGGTGAGGTTCGAACCTCGAAATCCACGCCATACCGAAGACTCCTCTCGGCGGCGACCCCGCTGCCAGCCCCAGACGCTCCTGCCGTCTCGGCGATCACCGTAGGCCGCAGCGACCAGACCGGGTAACCGGAAGCGGCAGCAGCAAAGCCGCTCAGGCGGGGCGCCTTGCACAATCGGCAGCCTCCATCGGCGCTGGTATCGTGTGTGGAATAGTTCTCAGACTTATCGGCGACCCGCCAGTATTCCGCGTAGATCCGTGGCGCACTGCCATTTTTCGAGAGGTACAGCGTTTTGAGCGGAATGCGAAATACGGCCTCCCATCCTGTTTCGGTCAGATGGGTTTCACCCTCCCAGGAAAAATTGACACCCGTGTCTTGACTCTTGGTGGACTCACGGTAGAGGCCGTCCTGGATGGCATTGGCGACGTTCAATCCAAACACCTGCGCGAACTGGGCATCTCCGGTTGGGTCGATGTAAATCACGATATGCGTGTCGCTGGAGCCGAAACCATCTGGCGGTGTACGCGCGCCGCGCAGCACGGATGCCTGTGGGTCGGACATTCTGGCGCGCACTGTCAAGGTCTCGGAGCTGAGCTCGACCACCAAATTGGCGGCAGGAACGGCCACATCCCGACTCTCGGGATAGGTCTGGTGCAACAAAGGAACTTCCCAGCGAGTCGTAGCGTGCGCCGGGCCTGAAAGCGCCACAAGGGCAAGCAACAGCTGCGCTGCGCGTGATCTGAGATGCGCCCAAAGGCTGGTTCGGTCAGTGCTCCGCGAAGGCCCGAGCGTGTATGTCATGCCGCCTACCATTGAAATCCAAAGGATCGAAGTGTAGTGACATTCTCAAAGCCATGAGCGCTGTGTGCCGTTCGCCCAACCAGCACGTCAACAATTCAGCGATCCACCCAAAACGGCAGGTTGACATGAGCTGCCGCGCCCTTGCCATCGTAGGCATAGCCAAACAGGCGGTAAGCACCCGGTTTGGAGGGTGCGGTCAACGTGATCTCGGCCCGTAGCGGGTAGTGGATCAGGCCCGGCAAAGCCGGGGGCCGAGCTTCCTTGTCACCGCCGGTTTTCAAATCACGACTTTCCTCGGTGACTTCCCAGGCATAGCGCAAGGCATCGTGATCGGGATCGTCGGCGATGAGTTTGGCCATCACTTGTTGGCCTGCTTGCAGGCGTATATTTTGGGTGGCGATTTTGTCATCCAGCGTGGCCGACTGCACGCGCGGGCTTTGGTTGGCGGGCGGCGCGCCCTTCCATATCGTATGCATCACGTCCGCCGCAGCAGTCTTTTCCCCGCTCTCCAGAAACATGCCATACCAGGTTGGCGTGCGCTCCTGCTTCTGACCCCACAAGAACACAAAAGAACCCAGGCACTGTTGGGTGTCGGGTTGAATCGCCGTGGCGTAGCGCTGTCGGTAAAGATTCGCCTTGGTCGTGCTATCGTCTTCAATCGGTGCGCCCCAGGCGGTGGCAGCTACCTCCCAGTGCCCGGTCGCGCCCCACTCGGTGACCAGGTAGGGCCGCTGCCAGCCGTACGCCTTGAGGTAGCGCGGCAGGTTGACGATGTCGGCGTACATCTGAAAACCCAGCAAGTCCAGGTCAGCCGCGCGTGTGCTGATCTGCTGTAGCGACTCTTGGCTGATGCCAGCCAAAGCAGTCATGGTCGGGTGGTGCGGATCCAGCGTGTGAATCATTTTTGAAATGCCATTGACTGCATCCCAGACCTTGGGATTGCGGCTGTCCAGGTTGAGTTCGTTGCCGATGATCCAGAGGATGAGTGCCGGGTGGTCTTTGTATTTCAACACCTCCGCCTGGACAGCCAGCAACTGTCGCTGCACGGCTTGGGCATCGTTGTAATCAAAACCGCGGCGCTCGCGCGCCACTTCCAGGCCCATGGCGACGTACAGGCCGTTGGCCCAGGCATGGTCGAGCATTTCCTGTGCCGACTCGGTACTCCAGGTGCGCACCGCGTTGGCACCGGCAGCGGCCAGCGCCTGCGCCCCGGCGCTGTCCATGCCAGCCCCCTGGATGTAAAGCGGCCGACCACCCACCAGCAGCTGAGAGCGACCCGCCTCGGATTCGATACGTACTGGTGTGGGCTGCAAGGCAGGGCGCCCCGCCGTGGTGGTGCCGCAGGCGACGAGACCGCTGAGCGCAGTCAGCATGGCTAGCGCCATCATGAACCTACGCAGTACACCGACCGAACTGGCCAAGACAGGGGGCTGGCGGGTTGAAAAACTGGACGCACTGGAGTTGCATGGCTTTAGCTCGATCAAGGCAAAGCCCGAGGCCAGTCGTTTATGCGATCCCATGGTTCAGCCTTTGTCATTGAATTGGAAGTCCGAGCGGATCGGTCAAAGTGTGGCACACATTTGCACCACCAGCAGCCGATATTCGTCAAAACCCTGCATGTGATTTCCGGCTGAATTCAGTAGTGGACAGTGCCCAGTTCTCCAGTAGCGGTCATGCCGCCATGCGCTCGGTATCGGGTGGTGGGTCATGGCGACGATATTTGTGCATGATTTTCGCGAGGTCAGGTGCAAATACGGGAACCGAGAAGCCAGAGTGAACAAGAAGAGAAACGGCTTGCAGCGAATGACCCATGATGTACGCGGGTTTGGTGTTGGATGCTGAACTCTGGTGCAGGAGCTTCACGCCTGGCATGCGCCGTCCTTCTTTGGGAGCCTTGATGCCATCGGCCAGACAGACCAGGCGCGAGTTCACCTCGAATGGGCGAAACAGGACAAGGCACAGGCGCACCCAGCACGATGTCAGCAGGTCCAGATCCAGGCTGGTGCTGTGGAACAGGTGAAGAAATCGGTGGTAAGCCTTGCCAGAGAAGTTCAAGACGCGCACGAAGCTGGTGACGCCAGCGTTGTCGGCGCGGCAACACAAACCCACCAAGACCAGAACTGTCCACACAAAGGTGCGCGCGCTCCAGCGTGGCGCTGCCCATGTGCAGCGCACCCGGCGAGCCGTGGCACAGCAGGTGCAGCGCTTCGATGCCGCTGCGCCCATCCAGCAGTGCGGCCATCTGTGCCAGGGCGTCGCCGCTGGCATCCAGCACATGCGTCTCAGCCCCATCCGGCACGCCAGCCACCAGCGTTTGCAAGTCAGGCAGGTTGTTGAGGACGAAGACGA
>CAYHDD010000374.1:0-4090 GCA_964355195.1 uncultured Rhodoferax sp.
ATTGTCTTTGGCATTGGCAAGCTGCTTCTCGAAGAACAGTCGGCGTTGCTGGGCCTCAGTAACGGCTATGCGGTTGAGCAGTTTGCCAAGTTCTTCGACATGGGCGTTGGCCAGTTGAGCCGCAAAGGCAGGGTCTTTGTCACTGGCGTCGATGGTGATGAGTCCATCCTTGCCGCTGCCGATCTGAACGTTACCTCCAAGTGCATTGCGGGCGTCTTCGCGGAACTTGGTCTCATAGCGATCCAGCAGCTTAAAGCGGTCCACCAGCGTGTCTTGCACGCTGTGGCTTTTGACGAATGCCACGTATTGGTCTGCCGGGTTCTTGATGCCTCCGGCCGCCCCGGCCAGACCACCCAATGCTCCCAAACCCGCCAGCATGGCAGCCGCGCCGCTTTGCTGTTGCTGGGGCGGCATGAACTTGGTGGTGGCGGTAAAGGTGGGGGGGATGGTGAAGCTGTAGGCTAGGGCTAGTAGGCCTGCTACGAGAGGGCCTAGTACCAGTAGGCGGAGGTTGTCGGCTACTATCTGTAGGAGGTCTAGGAGGCTGATTTCGTCGTCGTCCGGGGGCATGGATTGCCGCGCTTCGCTCGCAATGACGGGGTCTTGGGTGCTCATAGTCTTAGGGTCTGGATGGCTGCTGCGCTTAGGCCCAACTGGTAGAGGATGGTGGTCCAGTCTTTAAAGCCTTGGATGAACTGGCTGTAGGCGCTACGCCGGTCCACAAGGGCTGGCACAAAGACAGAGTCACCGGGGTTGAGCTTTGCGCTGGTCAGACCCGTGGCCCAGAAGCCGTTGCTGCTTTCAACCGTGCCGTCGGCGCGCAGCACGAGCAGTTTGTCGGGGTCGGCGGCGGCGGTGAGGCCGGCTTTGGTAAGGTAGTCGCTAACGGCGCCGCCGGATTTATAGATGAATGAACTCTCTGCAAACACCTCGCCAAACACGCTGACAAAGCTGGATTGCTGCGGCACGTTGATCTGGTCGCCGTCTTCTAGCAGGATGGCTGGCAACACCGGGCTGATGGGGTCAAGCTCGAGTGCGATGCGGCCAACGGCCTTGATTTCTTTGAGCCGGCTTATCAGGACTTTTTGACCGGCAATCTGGCCTTGCAAAACAGCAGCCCTTTCGGGGTCGCTTGCGTATTGCCCGGCCGTTGCGGCGTTCGAGTTCAGATCTGCTTCAAGCCGGCGAATTGACCGGTTCAGGTTTTCTTGCTGCTGCAAGCGGGTGGACTCGCGCGTAAAGACCGTGGCGTAGCTGAAGGCGTTGCGGCTTAGGCCACCGACGCGTTTGATGAGTTGGGGCAGTGTTTCACCGGCCTGGATCTGGTAAACGCCAGGGGCCAGGACTTCACCTGAAATGCTTACGTATTGGGTGCGTTTTTCTAGAGATACGGGCAGGTCTTTAACGCTAAAGATGGTGACCACGTCTCCCGGCAGCAGGCTCAGGTTGTTGGCGGGGTCTCTTTCTTTGATGGCTTTGGAGAGGTTAAAGGGGATGAGTACACTGCGCAGCTCTTGGGGGTCGAGCCGTTCAATAACGGCGTAGTCCCAGTTGGTTTCTTCAAGCAGGTTCTTGACGTCGTTAACGGCGCGATCAACAGTAACTTGTTTGCCCGTGTCGTGTTGCACCATGTTGTTTCTGCGGGTGTAGTAGTCGCCTTGAATCAGCACGCTGACGTCGGGGATGAGGTCTGAAACTTTCATGCCGGGGCGGTACGGGTAACGCATGGGCGCGGCGACGTTGCCACGCAGCGTGACCACATTGCCGATTTGCGGGCTGATTTGGAACACCTTCAAAATGTCGCCGGCTTTCAACACCAGGGCCAGGCCTTTGGCGTCGAGCGCAAAGTCTTCAACATAGCGGGCAATGTCGCGGCTGGAATCAAGCCGCTCAAGCTGGGCTTTTTGTGGCGCTGCCAGCGTCGGCAGGCCGCCCGACATGGCCAGGATTTGGTTGATGGTCTCGGCACCCCGCAGCTCATAGATGGCGGGTGTGTTGACGATGCCCATCAGGGCAACGCGGGCACCAGCTGGCGGGATAAAGATGATGTCGCCGGAGCGCAGTTGCACGTCGGCACTGTTGTCGCCCTGGGCTAAGAAGGCATACATGTCTACGCTGGCGATTTTTTTGCCGGCGCGGCGCAGCTCTATGGCGCGCAAGCTGCCGTTGCTGCTGGGGCCACCGGTTTCGAACAAGGCGTTGATCAGGCTAGAGAGGCTGCTAACCAGGTGCTTGCCAGGCCTGCGTGCCTGGCCCACCACAAATACTTCGATGGAGCGCAGGCGCCCCATGGTGACGCTGACGGTAAAGTTGCGATAGACCTTGCCGATGTGGGCGGTGAACACCTTTTCTGCATCGCTAAGGGCAACGCCGGCCAGGTTGAGGGGGCCGACTTTGGGGACCAGAACCCGGCCATCGCGGTCAATGACCATGTTTTCACTAAAGTCAGCCAGGCCATTGATCTGGACCACCAGTTCGTCACCCGGGCCCAGGATGTAGCCCGCCGGAACGGGAGCGGCTTGCACGGGTGAGAAGCCACGGGGTGTGTTGAACAGCTCGTAGCCGTAAAGGCGCAGGGCCTGGCCTGTGGTGTTTTGGACGAAACGTTGAAAGTCGGTTGCGTCAAGCGTGGTGTCAACAAAGACCTGGGGAGCGCCGGCTTGCTCTTTGACATCCCCCTGGAGGGCATTTTTGGCTTCAACTCTGGCTTCGGCTTTGGCGTCAGCCCTGGTGGCTGGACGGAGTTGCGTAGCACCCGCGTTTTGCGCAGCGGCCGGAGCAACCATTGTGGCGCCGCTGCCAGGGTTTGCAGAGCCGCCCATGGTGAGGTTGCTGGCCGTTGGTGCAAGCTGCGCAAACACGCTTGCACTTAGTACGAGGCCTATGGCAGCTAGAAAGGGGTCAAGTCTTGACATCACAGTTTTTCTTTAAAAGGATTTTGAAGGGAACGCTACCCTTTGTTTGCCGTTAGCTGGCGGCGAACCCGAGCGCTTCTTTCGCTCCATTTTCCACCAGTTTGAAGTCACCTTGCGCCATGGTTCCAATGCGGTTGAGAATTCGGTTGATATTCACTGACGTGAGGCCTCTTGCTGGAGCAGTTCTATTTCTGCCTTGAGCGCCTCATATTCTTCCATCTTGCGCTTCAAAAACCGTTGCGTGAGGACTGCCTTTTCTGCAATTCCGGCGGGTGTTAGCAGATAGGCGTAGCCCAGTTTGCGTTTGCTTCTCTTAAAGCTCTGCAACTTGATCAGCCCTTTGTCCAACAGGGCATTGATGCAGTAATTGGTCTTGCCCAGACTCACCCCTGCTGCCGCAGCCAGGTCGCGCTGACTCATTTTCGGGTTGAATTCGAGCAGGCGCAGCACCCGGAAGTGGGCCTCTTGGTAAACAAAGGCGTCTTTGGGCATGGATGATTGTTTCAGGCAGGCTACCGCAGTGTCAACACAGTTTGTTGACACTCTCTGGCACGTCCAGTTCACGTTTGAACGTAGCTTAGCACAGGTGGCCGCTGGATTGCGGCCAGAAGCAAAAAAATAGTTCAACGCAGGCTTCTGGCGCTCCTGCTTGCCTTGCAGCATGGTGATGACTTCTGGGCAAATGCCTTCCAACAGGTTGATCAGACCTCGCCCAACTCTTGCAACAACGATCGAACGCAAGCAATCAGCGATGGTATCGACTTATGAATCGCGTTCCATACGGTGCCGTGTTTCACGGTCGCATAGCCATGGATTAACTGGTTGCGAAACGCGACGATTTGCGGTAGTTCTGAAATGCGAGAAGCAAGTATGGGGTCCAGCTTGGCCAATTGGCACAGTGCATGGGGGAATTTTAGGGCCTAAAGACTCCGACCACGCGAATTGGGCATGGTTGTGGCCTTCGCAAACCATATAAAGGTATGGCAAATTATATGGATTCCTGCTAGTATCCACCAATGACCGCTGCCAAATTTGAATGGGACCACGACAAAGATGCTTAAAACCAGACCAAGCATCACGTCTCCTTCCATGAAGCTCAGGCGGCGTTCACGGACCCACAGGCGCAAGGTCATTCGGATCATTGGCGGCGGATATTGGCGCAAAGGAAAGGCAGT
>CAYHDD010000375.1:0-4086 GCA_964355195.1 uncultured Rhodoferax sp.
AAGGAATTCACCCGGACCGCGGATTTCAAGGTCACGTCGCGCGATCTCAAAGCCATCATGGGTCTGAACAATGGCCTTCAGGCGCTCACGCGCCGTCTCGCCCAAACGCGGGGCATCGCCGGTCGAATAAATCAGCACGCAGGCAGACGCGGCGGCCCCGCGCCCAACCCGTCCACGCAATTGATGCAACTGCGAGAGCCCAAAGCGCTCGGCGTGCTCAATCACCATCAGGGTGGCGTTGGGCACATCGACGCCGACTTCAATCACCGTGGTGCTGACCAAAACGCTCATTTGACCGCTCACAAACAACGACATCACCGCCTTCTTCTCGGCCACCGCCATGCGCGAGTGGAGCAACCCGACCACGGTGCCGGGCAGGGTCTCACTCAATTGAGCATGGGTTTGGGTGGCGTTCACCAGATCCAGAGCCTCGCTCTCTTCAATCAGTGGGCAGACCCAATAGGCCTGGCGACCTTGCGCCAGCTGGCCTCGAATCCGTTCGATCACCTCGCCGCGCCGCTCTTCACTGACCAGCTTGGTGGTGATCGGCG
The DNA here is from genome assembly GCA_964355195.1 of uncultured Rhodoferax sp. Classification (GTDB taxonomy): domain Bacteria; phylum Pseudomonadota; class Gammaproteobacteria; order Burkholderiales; family Burkholderiaceae_C; genus Rhodoferax. Next base: position 552 of record CAYHDD010000375.1, read on the forward strand.
TGCGCCCGGGTGGCAGCTCGTCGATGCTCGATAGATCGAGGTCGGCGTAGTAACTCATGGCCAAAGTACGCGGGATGGGCGTCGCCGTCATCATCAGCAGATGTGGCTCGCGGCCGCCTTCGCTCAGCTTGTTGCGAAGTGCCAGACGTTGCGCTACACCGAAACGGTGCTGCTCGTCGATGACGGCCAAGGCCAGGTTTTTGAACTCCACCTTGTCCTGAATGATGGCGTGCGTACCGACCACCAACGAGGCTTCGCCGCTTGCCACCCACGCCAGCATCTGGCGGCGTTCCTTTGCCTTTTGGCTGCCGGTCAGCCAGGCTGTTTTGACACCCAGTGGCTCCAACCAGCCAACCAGTTTCCTGAAATGCTGGTCCGCCAGGATTTCTGTCGGTGCCATCAGAGCGCACTGCCACCCGGCGTCGATGCACAAGGCCGCCGCCAGCGCCGCCACGACGGTCTTGCCAGAACCTACGTCGCCTTGCAAGAGTCGATGCATGGGCACCGTGGCGAGCAGATCGCGCGCGATCTCGGCGCTGACGCGCCGCTGCGCCGAAGTCAGGACAAAGGGCAGGGCGGCCAACAGTCGTTCGGGCAGGGGTGGAGCGTCATCGGCGCAGCGCTGTGCCCTCTTCAAGCCAGGCGCAGTCAGACTGGCACGAGCGCGCCGTGCTTCGAGCTGAGACAACTGCTGCGCCAACAGTTCTTCGGCTTTCAAGCACTGCCACGCCGGGTGGCTCCGGTCTTCCAGCGTGGCCAGCGTCACTTGCGGGCTTGGATGGTGCAAAAATTCCAACGCTTGACGCAAAGTCCAGGTCGACCGGTTGGCGTATCGGTAGCGGCGCCCATCCGGAACCGTCTCCTCCAGGTCAACGCGCGCCAAACCGCCCTGCACGGCACGGCGCAGATAGGCCTGCGGCAATCCCGCCACGGTGGGGTAGATCGGCGTCAACGCCACTGGCAGCTCGGCGGCAGCTGGCTTGACCGCCGGATGCATCATTTGGCGCCCCAACAGGCCGCCCCGGACTTCCCCCAGCGCCCGTATCCGGGAGCCCGCTGCCAAGGCCTTTTGCTGCGCAGGATAAAAGCTGAAGAAGCGCAGCACGCAGGTATCCGAACCGTCGTCCAGCGTCACCAACAACTGGCGCTGACCGCGTTGACGCACTTCGGCGGCAAGCACCACGCCCTCGACCTGCACCACCTCGCCATCACGCGCGTCGCATAGCTTGGTGACGCGCGTTTCATCCTCGTAGCGCAGCGGCAAGTGCAAAGCCAGATCGATGGGGCGCAACAGACCCAACTTGCGCAGACCTTTTTGCGGAGCGCTCAGAGGTGGAGTGGCAGAGGCCTGCGTGGGCGCGCTCATTCGACGCCTTGGTCAGGAGCAGGAAGGTCAAGCGCTTGCGACATGGGACAATTCTGCCTTGTTCTTCCAACTTGGCACGGGTTCGTTCAACCCTCAAGCCCGATGTCCTCTACAACACCCAGTACCGAACCTGCTTTCACTCTCGGCGACTTTGATTTCACGCTACCCCCGGAGCTCATTGCCCAGCAACCAACGACCGAGCGCAGCGCCTCGCGCTTGCTCGATGGAACCGAAGCGGCTCCGATTGACCGCATCTTCCGCGACCTGCCCAGCTTGTTGCACCCTGGTGACCTGATGGTCTTCAACGACACCAAGGTCATCAAAGCCCGACTCTTTGGCGAAAAACCCAGTGGTGGGAAGGTCGAGTTGTTGATTGAGCGGGTGCTCAACGGTAACCAGGTGGCGGCCCACATGCGAGTCAGCAAAAAGCCGGAGGTGGGCACCACTTTAACCTTGCACTGCGCCGTCGGGCACAACGATGGCTTGCGCGCAACCCTGCTCGGGCGCTGGCCAAACGCCACCGGCGCCCTGTTTCGATTTGTGCTTTCCAACGATGCCGGCGACGACCCGCTGACGCTGATGGAGCTTCACGGCCACGTGCCTCTTCCGCCCTATATCACCCACAGCGACTCCGCAGAAGACGCCAACCGCTACCAAACCATCTTTGCAAGGAACCCGGGCGCCGTTGCAGCACCCACCGCCGCTCTGCACTTTGATGCCGCCTTGCTGGCCGCGCTGGACGCCGCAGACGTTCAGAGCGCACATGTCACGCTGCACGTTGGCGCCGGCACCTTCCAGCCAGTGAAGACGGAAAACCTGAGCGATCATCAAATGCACAGCGAATGGTACGAAGTCCCTGCCTCAACGCAGCGCGCCCTCGCCGACTGCCGCAGCCGTGGTGGCCGCGTTGTAGCGGTCGGCACGACCAGTGTGCGTGCGCTTGAATCCTGGGCGCAACAGGCCGAGTTGCCTGAGTCAACCGGTGGTGAGACGTTTTCAGCCGAAACACGGATCTTCATTACGCCGGGCTTCAAGTTCAAACTGGTGGACATGCTGGTAACAAACTTTCACCTGCCCAAGTCAAGCCTGATGATGCTAGTGAGCGCCTTCGCAGGGCACGCGCACATCATGGCCCTGTACCAACACGCGATGGCTCGGAACTACCGCTTCTTCAGTTATGGCGACGCGATGCTACTGGCACGCACGCCGGGCTCCTAGCGGTGGTGTTCGCGCCTGCGCTCTTCAAATACGAACTCTTCCAGGTCGGGGTCCATCGCATTGCGCGACGAAACGATGCCGATCAGGCGACCGTTCTCAACCACCGGTACGTGGCGGAACCCGTTTTCTTGCATCAGTAGCAGTGCATGCCCGTACAGTGTTGTGGGTTCGAGGGTTTTGGGGTCCGCCGTCATCGCGTCGGCCAAGATGACAGTCTTCGGATCCAGACCTTTGGCGACTACCCTGAACACCACATCCCGTTCAGAAAAAATTCCCACCAAACGTTCTTCCTGGACCACCAGAACAGCGCCAACATTTTTGGCAGCCATCAACCGCGCAGCCTCGCTGACGGTTGTACTGGGAGGAGCGGTAAGAAATTTCTTCCGCTCCATCACGCTCTTGATAGGTAGATCGAACACGGGTGGCCTCCAGCATAAAATGCTAACCCGTATTTGCATTCCTTCTTTGATCTGTATCAACTTAGGACTGAACTGATTTGCTGGCCAGGCTCAGTGCCGAGGCTTAAGATACCCCAGAGGAACTGACGGAGGTCTTATGTCCATGAAACTGATACTCAGCGCTACTGTTCTGGTGGGCGTTGCAGTGCTGGCGGCTTGTTCTTCCAAGAGCGCCAGTTACAGCAAAGATGTTCAAGCCGTGCTCGGCAAGAATTGCACAGAATGCCACGTCCCTGGCAAGCCCGGATTCGAGGCCAGCGGGCTCGACATGACCAGCTACGACTCGCTCATGAAAGGTGGCAAGTTCGGCCCCCTCGTCAAGCCTGGTGATGCCTTCACCAGTGCCCTGAACATGCTGGTAGAAGGGCGAGCAAACCCCGCCATTCGCATGCCCCACGGCAAAGAAAAACTTAGCGCTGCCGATATTGAACTACTCAAGACCTGGGTCAACCAGGGCGCAAAAAACAACTGAGCTTCGACGGTCCAAATTCAC
>CAYHDD010000376.1:0-4083 GCA_964355195.1 uncultured Rhodoferax sp.
CAGTCACTCATCAGCCTCGATTGCGGTCTGCACATCGCCAGCCGCGACCGCGCCCGCGCCGCGCTGACGTCAGCCGAAAAAACCTATTCCGCCAACAAGCGGCTCGACGAACTCAACGCCGTCGGAAAACTCGAAGTTGACACTGCCGAAGCCGAAGTCGGCAAGTTCAAGGCAGAGCTGGCCCACATCAACACCACGCTGTCCAAATGCAGCATCGCTGCCCCCTATGCCGGCCGCGTTGCCGAACAGAAGGCCAGAGAACAACAATACGTTCAGGCGGGCCAGCCCCTGCTGGAAATTCTCGACGACTCGGTGCTCGAACTCGATTTCCTCATTCCCTCGCGCTGGCTCTCCTGGCTCAAGATCGGTCACAAATTCGACGTCGTCATTGACGAAACCGGCAAGACCTACCCGGCGCGCATCCAGCGCCTTGGCGCCCGCATCGACCCAGTCAGCCAGTCCATCAAGGTTGCCGCCGTTATTGACGGCCGCTTCCCTGATCTCATCGCCGGCATGAGCGGGCGCATTTTGCTTGCCGCGCCCAAACAGCCATGAACCAGATCCGCCGACTAGGCAGCGGCGACGGCTCCAGCCGCGCCTATCAGATAGCCCATCAGGGCCTCCAGCGACAGCAACCGCGCCTCGCCCGCACCGCAGCGAATAGTGCGGCTGCCCTCGGCGTCGGCCGCCACCACCAGCAAGTCAGCCTCCGGGTAGTGCCGCGCAAAGACCTCCAGACCGGGAAAACTGTCGCCGCGATAGCGCCACTTGCACTCGATCGCCAGCGGCGGGGCGCCGCGTCGTTCAATCACGAAATCCACCTCGTGCCCCTGCTTGTCGCGCCAGTAGCGAATTTCGCGGTTCTGCAAGCGGGCGTGGAGTTCATTGAGCACATAGTGTTCCCACAGCACGCCATGATCTTCCGGGCGCAGCGTGCGCCAGCCACGCCACATGCAGACAAAACCGGTATCGAAACCATACACCTTGGGCGCCGCCACGATTTCGGCGGCGCGGCGATGGCTGAAGGGGCGCAGCACATGCACCACATGGGTTGCCTCCAGCACCGCCAGATAATTGTTCATCGTCGGACGACTCGCCTCGCACTCGCGGGCAAAACGCGTTGCCTCGTACATGCCGCCGCTTTGCACCAGCAACAGTTCGAGAAACTTCTGGAAGGTGTGGCGCTTTTCGAGCCGGAACAATTCCTGAATATCGCGCGCCCAGTAAGCATCCAGCCACTCCTGGTAATCGCGTTCGACCGCTTCCCCGGCAACAAAGAACGGCGGCAGGCCACCGCGTTGCAAGCGCTGCTCCAGCGTGCCGCCGAAGGCAGTGACATCCGCCGACATCATCGGGGTCAGCCAGAGATTTTCCTTGCGCCCGGTCAGTGTGTCGCCAAACCGCGAGGAGGCGCCCAGGGTAGACGAACCCGTGGCCAGTACCCGCGTCCCGGGGAAGTGATCCGCCGCGATCTTGAGCAGTTCCGACGGATCTGGCAGTCGATGAATTTCGTCCAGCACCACCCGGCGCCCAGCCATATCGCGCAAGAACAATTCCGGATCAGCCAGGCGTCGCCGCACGCTGGGCAGCTCGCAATCGAAATACTCGCTATCGGGCAGCGCAAGACACAACTGCGTCTTCCCTGCCCGGCGTACCCCGGACAGCCAGATCACCGGCCGCCGCCGCCAGGCAGCCTCAATGCACTCCAACCAATAAGTTCGACTAAACATAAGTAATTATTACACTTGGCAATACCAAACGCAATCATGTTGAGCATATAGACTTAATCTGCTGATATCGCAACACGATAGATAGTGGCTCGGCAAGGAGTAAAACCATGAACGCACGCGACCCCAACGACATCGGCAACAGCCGCCCACTTGACCGCCCAGCAGGCACCAAGCGCCGCAAGCTCAAGGGGGGCGGCCCACGTCCGATGGCGCTCGAACAGCGCATCGTGTTCGATGGTGCGGGGGTCGATAGCGCCGTGGCTGCCACCTTGCTGGCCGACCGTGCCGCGCTCGATGCCGCCAGCGCCCGCGACGTTGGCAGTGAGAGCAGCCAAGCCACCGCACCCGCAGCCTACGCCGCCAGCGCCGTGTCGCCAGCGCCGACTTTTTCAAGCAGCGCCCGTGAACTGGCGATCATCGACAAGCGTGTGCCCGACTGGCAAAAAGTTGTCGATGGCCTCATGCCGGGTATTGAGGTTGTACTCGTCGAGAGCAACGAAGATGGCCTCGGCAAAATGCTCGATGCCGTGCGCAATGGCGGTGACAGCTATTCCGCCGTGCATATCTTCAGCCACGGCAGCAACGGTTCCGTTCAGGTCGGCAGCAGCATTCTCGATGCAAGTGGTCTCGATACCGAACACGACCGCCTCGCCTTGCTGGGTGAGCACCTGACGGCGGATGCCGACATACTTCTCTACGGCTGCGATGTCGCCGCCGACACCAGCGGCGTCGCCTTCATTGGCAAACTGGCACGCGCCACCGGTGCCGATGTTGCGGCCTCCAATGACCTGACCGGTTCCGCTGGCAAAGGCGGTGACTGGATACTCGAACAGCAGACCGGCGCCATCGAAACCGCGATCGGCCTGTCGCTTGAAGCGCAAGGCAGTTACACCGATATTCTTGCCGACAACACCGCCCCGAGCTTCTCGACGGGCGATGGCAAAACCACCACCGACTTTGCGGCAGGCCTCGATGTTGGCAAAGGTGTCGCCCTCCAGTCTGACGGCAAGATTCTTGTCGCCGGAATAAGTTATACCGGCACGCGTAGTGATTTTTCCCTGGCGCGCTACAACAGTGACGGTAGCCTGGATGTCAGCTTTGATAACGATGGCAAACTTACCACAGCCTTTGGCACGAACCATAGCGGTGGCAACGATGTCGTCGTGCAGGCGGATGGGAAAATTCTTGTTATCGGTTATGCAGAAATATCCGCGGGTATCAATAATTTTGCGTGTATCCGATACAACGCTGACGGCAGTCTGGACAGCAGCTTCGGCACGGGTGGCAAGAAGATCACTGGAATGGTTTGGACGTCTTCCGCCAGCCTCGCGATCCAGAGTGATGGGAAGATTCTTCTGGGAGGCACTACCTATACGGCTGCGAATGACAACTTTGATTTTGCCTTGATGCGATTGAACAGCAATGGCAGCCTAGATACAACTTTCGCCACCTCAGGCATGCTGGCTAGCGATCTAGGGTCAACCAATGAGGCTGGCAAGGACATCGCTGTACTGGATGATGGAACGATTTTAATTGCAGGCGCTACCGTGAATTATTCTGCCGGTGGCAGTGACTTTGCTCTGGTGTCATACAACAGCAATGGCAGTCTAAACACCTCTTTTGGTACGGGCGGCATTGTCATCACTGCCATCGGCGCTGCTTTGACTTCAGATGCCGGGCAAAGCGTCACCGTGCAAGCGGACGGCAAGATTCTTGTGGCGGGAACCACCGGAGTGGGCAGCAGCGGCGACTTTGCGCTGGTCCGGTACAACAGCAACGGTAGCCTCGATACCGGTTTTGGTACGGGTGGCAAGATCATCACTGCGGTTGGAACGGCTTCCGATACCGGTCAAAGCGTCACTGTACAGAGCGACGGGAAAATTATCGTTGCTGGCGCCGGCTTCCAAAAAATCCAGAACGTCAATAATGGCACGAAAGATTTTTCTCTGGTGCGCTACACCAGCAGCGGTAGTCTGGATACCAGCTTCGGTATCAGCGGCAAGGTGCTCACGGCAGTCTCGCCAACCAATAGCGATGAAGCGCTTAGCGTCATCGTACAGGCTGACGGCAAGATTCTCCTGTCCGGATCAGCAACGAATGGCACGAACAGCGACTTCGCACTGGTGCGTTACAACAGTGACGGATCGCTGGACACCAGTTTTGGTCCCGACAGCACCTTGACCAACAGACCGCTCTACAACCCCGGATCGGTCTCCGTCGTGTTGGATAGCAAGGTCTTGATCCGTGACAGCGAACTGGACATCACAGGCAACTACAGCGGCACCAGCCTGAGCCTTTCACGCAATGGCGGTGCGAATAGTCAGGATAGCTTTGACTTCAACCTGACCGGCGC